>MFRH01000070.1 GCA_001783275.1 Candidatus Margulisbacteria bacterium GWF2_35_9 | reverse complement strand
AGACTTCTTCAAAGATGTTACCTCGGTGAGACTAATAGATACTTTGTCTATCTACCCCTCACAAGTAATCGCCAGCTTCGCTTGGCGCACATTCATGCATCATAACAAAGATGTTCTATCTCGTCTAATTTGCAATAATTCGTATTTCGTTATCAGTAAAATAGATATTTGCCGATGTTATGAAAGACCCTTCCAGTTTTTGAAAATTTTCTTCACTGAGGCTGATAAACGGAACATTTTCTGCATTACAACCAAAATATACAAAAGAATGAGGTGTTGCATTGGTTGTTATTACAAGCCCCGCTTTAGCTAGTAATGGCTTAAAATCAGGATCAATATTTTTTGCTACTAGAATTTCACCGGCTTTGAAGTTATCAGATGATTCGCGAGATAATGTGGTTATAATCGAGACCTTGCCACTGAAGTGTCTTGCATGTTCGGTGATATTTGTTGCGTCAATATTTAATTCAAGTAATTTCGTCGATCGATTATTTTTTCCTTTATTGGTCTGTTGAACATCAGTTGATTTTATTAAATTATTGATACCTCTATTACCAATCATGCGGTTATTATCTTTAGAAGCAATTGGTTCTTTGTGAATTAATGATAGATTTTCTAATGCTTTATTAAAACCACTCTTGCCAACGAATTCGCCATCAAGATCAATATCAAGAGGGAGAATATCAGTTGAAAACAATTCTTCCGGTATTTCATATTCAACTGGTTTCTTGCCAATTGATAAGATATTTTCTAATGCTTGACTAAAATCATTAGGACCGACAGAATTTGGTGAACCAACATTAATAATTTTAAACTGTAACATAATTAACATCCCCTTATTATTTTTTATTATATATAGAATATATCGGAAAGATGTTGTGAAAATTGCAGAAAATTTATTTTATTTTGTGGTGACGGATTTTACTTTCGATTAGTTTTTCAATATCAGCTAATATTTTTTTGTCTTTGTATGTATAGAGACTAACGGATTTTCCCTGCAATCCAGCTCTTCCGGTTCGCCCTACCCGATGGATGTATTCTTCGCTGTGTTTTGGTAAGTCATAGTTAATGACCAGTTCTACGTTGGGGATATCGATTCCTCTCGCTGCAACATCACTAGCGAGAAGTATATTAATTTCACCGGACCTGAATTCTCTAATAATGTGTTCTCGGGTTTGTTGGTCTCGACGTGAGTGAAGACAGTCGATACGACGTATGTTGACCCGTTTAAGACTGCGGTATATTTTATCGGCTTCGTTAATGGTGTTAAAGAAAACAATTATTTTCCCTTTATTTTTAAATATAAGATCAATTAATGCAGGAAGTTTCTCTCCAGAGTCTACATCAATTAGATAATGAGTAACCGAACTCGCAATACTGCTCGGGCTACCAATTTTAATTTGATAACAATCTTTCACATAATGATTGGCTAATTTTAAAATTTCTGGAAAAAGAGTAGCTGAAAAAAGCATGGTTTGATGTTCTCCAGTCAGTTCTTTGAGTATTAGTATTAAATCCTTTTCAAAGCCCATATCGAGCATGCGATCCGCTTCATCTAAAACCACGTATCCTGTATATTTTAGCCAGATTAATCCAGTATTAACCATGTCGAGAAGTCGACCTGGAGTTGCAACTAAAATTTCTGGGTAACGATGAAGAATCCGTTTTTGCTCATGCATATCGGTTCCACCGACAACTAGCCCGGATTTAAAGTCTCCAAGATTAAGAAATATTTGCATTACTTTTTGAGTTTGAATGGCAATTTCACGAGTTGGACAGACAATCAGCGCCTGCGAAATTTCCTTTGTCATAAGTTTTTGAAACATTGGCAATAGAAATGCGAGTGTCTTGCCGGAGCCTGTTTGAGATGAACAGAATACATTACGTCCTTTTAATGAAACGGGTATGGATTGTGCTTGAACCTCAGTGGTTTCGATAAAGTTATTTTTTGTTAAGACTTCAATAATCTTTGGATCGAGTCCTAGTTCTGTAAATCGTAGTTTTTTTTCTGTCGGAATGATCGTTGGCTTAATTATTTCTGGAGCTGTTTTGTTTTTGGGGCTTGGTCTATTTTGCCTTTGAGCTGAACCTTTATTACGATACAGAGCGGATTTCGTATGCTTGACTTTTTCTTGTATCGCAGTGGGCTGGACAACCGAGATTTCTTCTGATTGGTTCTGTGTCGGGATGATTCTCTTTTTTATTAAAATTTGTTTTATTTTATCTGTTAATGACATGGATGGTTTAATTTTTCTCTATTATTCTTGTATTTTGTAATAGGTATTATACCACTATTTTCAGATAAATGGGTTAAATTTATTACTCAATTTTTAAAGAACATATGGCTTGTAATGTTTGTTGATAGGAGTATAATATCAAACGGTAAAATTTCTTGAAAGGTAATTTCATGCTAGGTTCGTTAGAAGTTGTCGGAATTGCAATACTGGCTGGATTTTTTGTTTCCAAACTTATATTTAGAATTAAAATCCCTTCTGTTGCTGCCTATGTATTAATTGGTGTTTTACTTGGCCAATCGGTTCTAAATGTTTTCCATGCAGATATGATTAATAGCGTTGGCGTGATTAATGATATCGCATTAGGATTAATTGCATTTATTATCGGTGGCGAGCTACGTTGGACTCAACTTAAATCATTAGGAAAATCTATTTTCTTTATTGTTTTTTTTGAGGCATTTGGAGCATTTGCCTTTGTTACCTTTTTAGTCCAGATTATTTTTAAACAATGGGAATTATCGCTAATGCTTGGAGCCATTGCCTCTGCTACTGCCCCTGCTGCCACTGTTATGGTAATTAGAGAGATGCGAGCAGAAGGTAAATTTACGCAAACATTACTATCGGTTGTGGCGATTGATGATGGTATTGCTTTACTAATCTATAGTTTTGCTTCTGCTATTGCTAAAGTCCTTATTGTTAAAACGGATCATTTTTCTGTTCACGGGGTATTGCTCAGTGCATTTTCTGAAATAATATTTTCAATTTTAATTGGGGTTGTCGCAGGATATATCCTCAGTTTTTTAATTAAACGGTTCAGTAATCGTAAGGAAAGCTATATCCTAACTATTGGCACACTATTTGTTGTCGTTGGGCTTGCAAATCATTTAGGATACTCTTCCCTACTTGCAAATTTAGCTTTAGGGGTTGTCATAGTAAACAATTTGCCAAACTTCAGTCGAAGAATATTTTCCTTACTGGATGATTTAACCCCGCCTATTTTTATTGCTTTTTTCGTAACAGCGGGTGCTCATTTAAGACTTGATTTAATCCCTCAAATCTGGTGGCTTGCAATCGTTTACACAATAGCTAGAATTATAGGCAAATTATTAGGAGCCAGTCTTGGTGCAAGTTTATCAAATGCTGATAGCAGTATAAAAAAATATATGGGATTTGGATTAATATCTCAAGTTGGTGTTGCAATCGGTCTTGCATTGGTTGTTTCTCGAGAGTTTTATGGTTTAGGTGAGGCTGGGCATCATTTTGCAAATATTATAATCAACTTACTTCTAACAACGACAATTTTTACTGAAATTGTCGGTCCGATCCTAACACGGTATGCATTAATAAAATCAGGTGATGCAAAGGTACAATTATAGATATATTATTGTATAATAAAAAATAAAAACGGAGGATAATTGATGTCAGATAAAATTTCCCATATGCTTGTTGTCAATCTTCATGAAATTGATTTTTTAGAAAGAACGCTTAATATTTTAGCAGAGGAATATGTTCGTGATTGTGTTGTTTATGATGCCGAAGGCATTATTAGTCGACATGGTGACAATATACCCATTCAGGGGTTTATCAAATCCGGTCTTTCCAGTTTATTCAAGGAAAAAAGGAATCAAAACTATGTTATCTTTGCAGTAGTAAAAGAAGCACTTAAAGAAAATGTATCAATTAAGTTAAAATCTCTTCATTATGATAATCGCTGGGCTGCTTCGTTTTGGTTTGTTCCTATTGAAGGCTATTTCTACCATAAAGAAATCGCTTAAAGAAAATTGAAGATTCTAATCGTAGAAGATGAAATCAAGGTTCTAAGCTTTATTCAAAAAGGCTTTAATGAACATGGATTTTGTGTTGATATAGCTAGTGACGGTGAGGATGGATTATCTCTTGCATTAAATAATAAATATGACTGCATTATTCTCGATATTATGCTTCCATCTCTTAGTGGCATTGATATATTACAAAAAATTAGAAGCGAGGGTATTGAGATTCCAGTCATTTTTTTAACTGCAAAGGATACAGTTTCGGATCGAGTCATGGGTTTTGATATCGGTGGAGACGATTATTTAATTAAACCATTTGCTTTCTCAGAACTTCTGGCACGGGTGAAAGCGCTAATTCGTAGAGGGAAAACGAGTTCAATCTCTGTGTTAAAGTGTTACGATCTAATCCTAGATGAAAAAAAAAGAACAATTGTTAGAAAAGATAAAATAATCGATGTAACGCCTAAAGAATTTATGTTATTGCAATATTTGTTAGAGCATAAAGGAGAAGTCGTAACTCGGGTAATGCTTTCGGAGAGTGTGTGGGATTATCATTTTGATCCGATGACAAATGTGATTGATGTTCATATTAATAATTTAAGAAAAAAGATTGATTTTCCTGGAACAAAAGAGTTAATTCATACCATCCGTGGTGTTGGGTATGTTCTTAAATAACCGCAAACACTTTTCTTATCTTAGAAGTATCCGCACCAAATTAGTATTAGTATACGCATACATTATAATAGCAACCATTTTAGCCATATCATTTTTTTTCTATTCATATATTAGCCATCGGTTATTAAAGTTGTCCAAAGAATATCTTCAAAATGAATTGCAGGCGGTTGTTCAATTAATCAAAAATAAACCCTATTCCAGTATTGAGCTGATCGATTTATTTTCCCAACAAATTCTTTTTAACAAAGGATCTCATCAGATTAATTATGCACTTTATAATCGATACAGCGATCTACTCGTAAAATCTGCTAATTTTTCAGAAAATAAAACGTCCCAAGAAAGGATTAATCTATTAAAAGACACTGTAGATTTCATCTATGAAGGTATTAGTATCGATACCGTTTATAAAAACAAATTGCTTTATGCTACTTCAAAGTTTAATACTTTATCAGAAAGGTCATACTACCTGCAATTTGAGATAAACCGTAGAGGTCAAGATGATACTTCGGACATATTTTTAGAGATTATTATACTTAGTTTCCCCATTATATTAGTTTTTGCTTTGGTAAGCGGTTATTTTTTAACAAAATGGGTATTATCTCCAGTTTCAAAAATAACGAAAACGGCACGAAATATTTCAATGACAAATCAATATTTAATGCTACCAATAGCTGGTACGGGAGATGAATTGGACGAGCTTGCAATTACGTTCAATGAAACTTTTAAAAAATTGCACCAATCGTATCAGAATGTTATTCGATTTACTGCAGATGCCTCACATGAACTCAGATTACCGATAACGGCCATAAAGGGTGAAGCTGAAATTATATTAGAAAAGCCTCGTACTCCAGATGAATATCGATTGATTTTGGAAAGCATCATTGAAGAAATGGACCGATTATCTCAAATAATTAAGCAATTACTTACCCTTACCCGATCTGACAGTACCGATTATGAATTAAGTAAAGAGAGTATGGATTTTGTTGTTTTTTTTAATAAATTGATCGAATTTTACGAAGCATTAGCTGAAAGTGAGCATATCCAATTATCATTTGTTACTATTGAGAAAGAAGCCCTTTATTTAGGTGATCAATTCAAATTACAAGAACTATTTTCAAATCTGATTGAAAATGCGATCCGATATACTCTTCAGGGTGGTTTTATTAAAATCGAATTGTTTAAATCTGACCTTAATTACAAAATATTGATAACAGATACCGGAATTGGAATTCCAAAAGACGAACACGCTAAAATATTTGATCGATTCTACCGCGTAGACAAAGCGAGATCTCGTAAATATGGCGGGTCTGGCTTAGGTCTAAGTATTGTTAAGATGATCGTAAATGCCCATAAAGGTCAAATAGAAGTTGATAGCACTCCAGGAAAAGGAAGTTCCTTTACAATAACTCTCCCAATAGTATAAATACAAATTAAGATATCTTAATAATATACTCATCATGCCTTAATACCCTATTTGTTAAAATTCTTATTATATGTAATGAATATAGATTTGACGAAACATGTAACGAAAGGAGGAATAAAATGGAATATATCGGAGCGGGGTTAGCTATTGCAATTCCTGGATTAGGCGCAGCAATTGCGATTGGAATGATCGGAGGAAAAACTGTAGAGTCTATTGCAAGACAACCTGAAATGACAAATACTCTTAGAGCAAATGCTATTATTATGATTGCCTTTGTCGAAGGTGTTGCGTTATACGGTTTAGTTATCAGTTTTCTTCTTATGAATAAGTAATAATATAAAATTAAAAAATAAGGGGAATTAGCTTGTCTATTATTTTTACTGATTACAAAATTATTGTGGTTGTTTTTATGTTAATTGTTGTGTTTAGTCCACCCGTAATTTTGGCGATATGGTTTTTTAAGTCGCATGGTAGTCGATATTTTATTGGAAAAACACAGATAAAAAATCATCCTAAAAAAACAAAACGGCATTTAAACCCATTATCTAGACCCCTTAACTAATAATTAAAAGAGCTTGTATTGATGCTGCTGTTGAGGCATCACAAGCTCTTTTTAATTTCAAGGAATCTAGACTACATGTTTAATCCTTTCAATAAATGGGAATAAAATTACCTAATTACAAACAATATATAAACATGAGGGTGAATAACAATGGTAGCAAATCTCAAAGGATATAGTGCTTCCTATAATATAGAAGGAATAGAATCCATTAAATCTAATTTAAAAAAAACGTTCGAGATAGAAAGTTTTAAAAAAAATATGTTAGGGGCGTTGAATCTTTATTATGGTAGTTTTTTTCCATTAACATTAGCTGATGTCAATAACCTCAAACAGGAAACGATTGACTGTCTTTACAAAAACTATGGTCATTTAACAAAATCTCAATTGATGGAAGCGTTGTCCTTTGAGGATGCAATTCCCATATCCGATGCAATTAAAATATTAAGAGGCCAATCGTTTTATAAAGAACAAACGAAATTAGATGGTTTATTAACGCTATTTCTTGAAAAAGTATCTGGCCAAAAACTGAGTGAACCAAAAGATAATACACCGACTGAAAATCACAATGTTTTAGCATCTAGAGCTTCTGTTGTTAAACAAGTGAATGTGAATAATTTAACGGGTGATTATGAGGAAATTTCAAATACCAAAGAATCTTTTATGCGTGTTCGTCAATTTCTTTCAGGTAATGATATAAAGGATGAGCTTGCCCTGCCCTATGTTTTGTCTGAAATCGCAGGTTTAACGAGTGAACACAAACTGATTCAAAAAGTATTTTTAAACAAAGCCGGAACAGTGAGATTAACAGATAAAGATCATAATCAATTATTAATTAAGTATATTCCAGATAATCCTTCAGGGAGTCGATTCTATTTGTATGAAAATGCAAAGACAAAGATGCCTATATCATATCATCAAATTGGCATATTAATGCAAATTCATTACGAAAAAACACAACTTCAAAATTTAGAGAAAGATAAAATGATTAGGTTGAATTCAAAGACAAATAAATATGAACTTTCAGATAATTATTCGGTTAAAGAATTTAATAAATTTATGATTGCGACCCGATTGGACTTAATTTCAAATTTAACTGATTTAAGGTCGATTATAGAACAACACCTACAAAATAGTGTTATCAAGGAATTGTTAAAAACGCCCTATCTTACGTCAAAAAAAGTAGATGATATTGAGCAATATTACTTTGCTAATGCTGTTTCCCAACTTTCCTTAAAGGACGTTATCGCATCTGTAGGGAAAAAAATGGGCTTAAATCTCAATAATATACCTTGGATGTTTGTTAAAAGTTGCAGAACCAGTGTATGGGATAAAGTTGTATGGAATAAAAGCAATAAAGTTGAAGAAGAAAATTATAATGGAGACATAGCTAGTCGATTATATCCTAATGACCGCTACAGAATAAGGTCTGGCGATGAACTAAGTTTTGTTACGCCGACAAAACATTTAAGTGTTGCAGCAAACCATGTGTTTATTTCCCCAGACGAAGTGAAAGAAAATCCAAAGATAATGAGTTTTAATAATGATATTTTGTTGCTCCATAAAATTCCTGATGATTTAAAACCATTAAATACTATTCAAATAGCAGAGGAGTTTAAAGCTGGTTTTTATAAGTGGTTTTTTGATACATTTACAACACCCGATAAAGTAAATGAATATTTAGAGATGAATCCTAATATTTGGAATGCTAAAGAATTGCCAAATATATATTGTCATGTACATTGTGCTGAGTCTGCTATGTTGTTACTTGTTCAATTCGCTTGGTTAAATGGCTACGATTTACCGATACCAATATCGGATAATGAAACTGTCCTTATTAGTGATTTCGATACATTTGAGCAACTTATTGAAAAGATTAAGCGAATTAATGCCTCCCAATACAGGTCCAGAGCGGGAATGAAAGGCATGTTTAAAGTTGCAAATGTTAATAATAATGGGGATATTAGGCCTGGTTTTTTTTCAGCGATTAAGCGACAGGTAAATGCCAATTTCCATTATCATGTTCAAGGTGCTGTTATTATGGAGCAATTCGAGGGAAAACCAAGAATCTGGTATTATATGGGGCAAGTGTATCGATTAGATTATCAAAATACCGAAATGATTAATTTTGAAGACTCGATCAATAATTTTCAAATTTTAGAACAAGAAAAATTTATTGATATATTAGAAAAGATTGAGTATAAATTGCCGGGAAAAATATTATCGGACTTAAAAAAACAATATGGTAATAAGTTAACAAAATCGATTATCAGAAACCACATAAAAAAAATCATGACTGACAATTTAACTGCCTCACCAGAAAATCGGAAATTGATTTTTACTAGGCAAGATAAAGCATTGCTGATGTTTTATCTGTCAGACTACCCTCTCAAACGTCGTATGGAGGAAATTGCTAAAGACGTTCGATCTGGTTACAATCCAGAAGAGATAAATCAATATATCATGGAGTCTGGTGGAAGTGGGGCTAAACCGGAGGCAACTCAATTTTTAAGTTATCATTTTAAAGTAAATGAAAAAACGCTTGAACAAATTAAGGAGTTGACTGAGGATCAAGAACAAATTTTAAAGAAGAAAATACCCGACATTTATTCCTATTTAATTAAAGAAAAGATGATAATTGAAGATGAGCTAAGTGAAGTATATTTAAACAGAAACTCCGACTTTAAAAAATGGTTAGGAACCATTATTCGTGACAATGATCTGATAGAAAAGATCGCTAATTTCATTGGTGACATGTATATCGGTGATGAAATCGAGTATGTTGAACTAAACCCTAGTGGAATTGCAAATGTTTCGAGGGAAGCAATCACTACACGAACGTAACGATTATATTCCGATATCCTCATTCCATAATTCGGGACTTTTTTCTATAAACGTTTTCATAAGGTTGATACACTCTAAGTTATTGAGTATTGTGATATCGACACCTCGCGAACGCACATAATCTTCAGGGCCTTTAAATGTTTCATTCTCTCCAATTACAATCTTTGGTATTCCATATAGAAGAGCTGCCCCGCTACACATATCGCAAGGAGACAATGTTGAGTATAGTGTTGCGTTTTTATAGTCCAATGCTTTTAGCCTGCCAGCATTTTCCAGACAGTCCATTTCTGCATGTAAGATAGAACTTCCATTTTGAACTCGACGATTATGCCCTCGTCCGACTATTTTATTATCTATAACCAGTACTGATCCAATGGGGATACCCCCTTCTTCTAAACCAATTTTTGCTTCTTCAATTGCTGCTTCTAAAAATATATCCATAACTACAGTGTCATTTCAACTAATTTTGCCGAAATATTGTCATGATTATTCAATTTTTCTAAAAGTTCATTATGTTTTTTCTTATCGCCAATCAATTCAAGAATCACCAGACCTGTTTCAGAACACATATTATCAGAAGCTTCATGAAGACCGAGTCTTGTTTTTATGTTACATCCGTATTCAGTTAATATTTTTTGAAAGTCGATTGCAAGATTTGTTCGTTTTCCTAAAAGCACTAGCAGTATAACTTTTCCCATTGTGGCACCCTCTTCACTTATTTATTGCTTTATTATATAGGATTTGGATTTGACTTACAAATGCCATAAAAAAAATGGCCCGAAATCACTCGGGCCATTCATGGGAAAGCAATCATCATTTTTGAAAAATGATAAAGTTAACTTAGTTGAACTGTTTTAAAAAAATCTATTAAGTCTGTACTCGATGATGCCTGATTCGTTGGATTTAGCATTTCATCATCTGTAATATCTATTGCTCTAAAATCAAACTGATCGTCAGTGCTGCTATTATAACTGGATTGGACTGTATCTTTAGTAACAGTAGTTGATCCTCCACAACCGCCACATTGAGTACAAGGATTACATGCTGCACCGGAACTTCCTGCCGCACTTAAGTTTGATGCTGATATTCCTGTTGATACGCTTGAAATCTCTCCTGCCATAATAGCCCCCTTAATTTAGTGTGTGTTATTTTCTATATAACTAATAACGGGAAAAATGAGATAAAGTTTGTATTCGTTTTTTATGGTCTTAATATTTCTGACAAAAAAACTAATAAAATTGACATTGTAAGTTTGGAGTTCTATATTATGAAAAAATTGAAAGGAGTATTTATTATGAATTTTATCAAGTTATTCTTTTTTTTACACATTATTTTCATGACATTAGGTGCAACATTTATGATTAAAGCGTTTATCGATATTAAACTCAAAGCGAAGAAAGAGTTTGGGAACCATCGTATTGAGGGAAAACTGGGTGCTTTTTTTGGAATACTCGGCATCATGAGTTCTTATACATTTACACAATTAAGTTCATCTAGTCATTTAGATTCTCCTCACGCGATGCTCGGGATATTTACTGTTTCTCTACTAATCGTTTCAATAGTTTTAGCAATACTTGGAAGTAAAGGTAATAAGATTGCTTTTAAGCTACATCGTCCAATTGCATTTATTTCAATGATTTTATTCTTGATGACCTATATATTTGGCATATTATTAGCTGCTGCTGCATAAATAATAATCTAAGATTATTTAGATAGTTGTTCGATGGCTTTAGTATTTTTTCTATAGTAAGCGAGGCTGAGTGCATTTCGACCATAAACATCGACTATCGTTTTATCTGCATTAGCAGTTAATAACTCTGCAATCACTTTATCGTGGTTATAGTAAGCAGCAAACATAAGAGCTGTTTGTCCTTTAATATTTCTTGTATTAACTTTTGCACCCAGTTTAAGTAGCATTTTAACCGCATTTTGTTTGTTATTCATTGAAGCAAGCATCAGCGCTGTAATACCATAAATATTCTTTGACTCAAGCGAGGCTCCTTTTTTATACAAAGATTTGATAGCAATATCGCTGTCATGAATTGCAGCTAGCATTAAAGCTGTATTCCCTTCAGTGTCGGTTAAGTCCACTTTTGCTCCGTACTTAATTAGCAAATATATAATTTGAGGATCATTGGATTTAATCGATTCCATTAATGGGCTTAGCCCCGCTTTTGTAAACTGATTTGGGTCTAAACCGTTTTTTAGATTTTCTTGAATCTGTTTATATTCAGGATAATTGGTTGTTTTATCAATCACCTCTTGGTTTTGTGGTAATGGCTTTGTCATTGTCATTTGTTTCGGAGAAGGTGTTGGTTTATTAACAGATGTTTTATTATCGTCCGAAAAATTGCTGATTACTTGATTAATTTCCTTAGGATTTGCTTCCAACATATTATTACGATCGATGTAATCGACAATATTTTGATTCCCATTCTCCCTTGCCATGCTTAGAGCCGATTTCTCATCCATTCCTTTTATACTTGGGTCTTCTCCAAGATTAATCAACAGGATAACTATTTTTAGATCGCCTTTTTCTGCAGCGTGCATAAGTGGAGTATGATAGTCCAGATCAGGTAAACTATAATCGGCACCTGCTTTAATTAGTTCTAAAACCGTTTCCTCGTCACCTTTATAAATTGCATTGATTAAGGGAGTTTTTCCTTTAGTATCCCGTTGATTTAGGTTTACTCCGTCTTCAATGAGTTTATTTAATAGAGGTTTATTATTATCGATAATGGCTTGATTTAAACTACCTGATGGTTTAGAAGTTTTTGGATAATCATTGATGTATTGATATAGCTTATTTTTTAACAGCGGTTTATTACTGTTAAATGTATTATATATATTTTCAGGGTCTGGTATTCTGAGATTGTTTTGATCAGTCAGATATTTAATCATAAGTATTACAATATCTTTTACCCCATTATTAATAGCAAGATCAAGGGGATTATTACTGTTTGAAATTTGATAATTAAATGTAATTCCGGCTTCAAACAGAATATTTAGTAATTCTAAATTCTCGTTGTTTATAGCTAATAGAATTGCATCCTGCCCTATTTTATTTCCGTCGAAGGCAGGATTATACTGAGTTAATGCCTGTTTTAAAGTAATCGGACTATTTTTTATAATGGACTTAATGACTGGCGATTGAGCCGATACTTTTTTTGACATTGAAAAGCTACATGACACTAATATGAATAAACTTATAAATATTGTATATTTAACTTTATTTTTCATGAACCTACATATACTCTATCCAAATTGTAATATCACGTAAAGGAACAATCGTAATTATTTGTATAAAATTGATATCTGACTATATTATCCTGTATAGTATAAATAGATTATAAATAAAGGAGGTATATTATATGAAAAAAAATTTAGGAAGTTTAGATAGAATGATTCGGATACTTTTAGCGGCTTTATTTATTTTATTATATTTTACAGAAATTGTTGGTGGTTGGGCTGGAATCGTATTAAGTGTTATCGCTGTTATATTTATTCTAACTAGTTTTATTGGATTTTGTCCCCTTTATAAACTTTTTGGCATTTCAACCTGTAGCGTAAAAAAATAATTTTTATTTATACAATTATAATCTCTACATTTATAGTGTAAATATGAGTATTATAACTATTATAAATCTAAAATAAGGAGAAAAATATGAAAAAGTTGATTGTACTGGTTTGTTTGTTGTTGGGACTTACTTCTGTTTTTGCTGATGACGAGTTTCCATACAGAGTTAAATACCCAGGGTTAACGCCAATCAGTTCTGTTGATTTGGAAAAAGAGTATCTTAATAAAAATGTTGTAATTGTTGATGTTCGCTCAAAAATTGAATACGATGTTATTCACCCAATAGATGCGATACATTTGCCAGTATCAGATAAACTATTTACGGCAGATGTTCAAGCTATTCTGAAGGGAAATAAAGGGAAATTAATTGCGTTTTATTGTAACGGTATTACCTGTTTAAAATCCTATGAAGCAGCAGAAAGAGCCATGAAAGAAACTTCTTATCCCGGAATTCGGGTTTATGATGCCGGTATTCCAGATTGGTCTGTAAAATATCCAGAAAAGACATTATTGCTTGGAGAAATTATTAAGAATCCAAAGGAGCAGTTAATATCTAAAGAGGAATTGAATAAACATATGTTAACAATTGAAGAATTTACTGCAAAGTCGAAGGAACCCAACGCATTTGTAGTAGATGCCAGAGATTTTATCCAGAATTCAGGATCGCTTCCAGGTTTTGAAAATTCAGCGAAAATTCCATTTGACAAGCTAATACCCAATATCATCGAAAAGAAACATCATATAGATAAAACATTGTTGATTTTTGATCAGGTTGGGAAGCAAGTTCATTGGTTAATGTATTACATGGTTAAAAATGGATATACAAACTATTATTTCCTAAAAGGTGGAGCAACAGAGGTTTTAAAGAAACAAGATTATCGCAAATAGTTTTTTAACAAAATTCTGATAAAAAAAGGCTCGTATTTAGCGAGCCTTTTTTTTTAGTATTTCTTTTTCTCGATTTCGTAGAATATCTTTATTTGATAAAATATGAAATGGATCTCGATAAGGAATCCCTCTAGTAGAACTGATTTCAACTAGGTCTTTTTCTGTCAGTGGCATTAGAATATCTTCTTTACGCATCGCAGCAATTGTTCCTTTTTTATCTAGACCGATTGGTTGAGTGAATCCCACATAAAAACCGGCTTGAATTAAACCTGATAATACAGGAATTGCTTGACTATAGGTTAGAAGAATTCCAGAAGGCTTCATAATGCGTTTAATTTGATTGAAAAAATCGAGGGTCCAGAGCTCACTATTCCTTTGAGATGAAAAGGCATCCATAAAAACAATGTCAAATTTGCCTTCATCAAGTTTTTGAATGCTGTATCGTGCATCATTCCAGAAAATAGATAAAGATGCATTGCCATGGTTAAAAGAATCTTCTGAATAGATGCTGGATAAGCAGTCTCTCCAGCTAAACGCATCATTTGGTTCTTCTGGTATTGTCTCCGACATATAACGTACCACTCGTTTATCTATTTCTAATGCGGTAATATTAAGTGAGTGGGTTAATTTACATCCAATATTCATCGCAGATAAGCTGTTATAACCCATTCCAAATCCAATATCTAAAATAGTTTGCTCTTTTTTCAATAACTTATCGCTGAGATTGCTAGCAACAACGTATTTCTGTTCGGCTTCAATTCTGGCTCCGAAAACGGTGTGATAATGTTCCTTAAATTCATCGTTCCAGAAGGTTAATGATTCATCTTTTGTTGTGACATGTTTAAACGGGACAACCTGCACAGTAGATTTGACTAGCATATCCCCTTGTCTGATTTCCTGGCAAATCATTTTGTTAATTACATAATCCTGAAACTGATTTTTATTTATGTGCCAAATAGGTGCAATCAAATTGTCAGATTCTGTGTCTGTACTCATCCTGATGACGGGAAGATTTGAAGGCAGATATCTTAAAAAACGAATTAATAAATCAGCGTATTCATGTTCACCAAATACAGGGAACGGTTTTTCTTTGTATTCCTTGGCCAATTGAGTATTTTTTATTATATGAAGATTGTGTATTTTAATGCCATTAATTGGTAACGTAGAGAGTTCCTTGGCTGTTTCAATAATATCTGTTTGTGTTTCACTAGGGAGACCAATAATAACATGAACAGCAACTTTAATACCCATTTCGTTTAAAAGGCATATTATTTTTTTGCTTAGCTGCCAGTTATGTCGACGGTTAATCCGGTCTAGCGTTTTATTGTGGATTGTTTGAATACCTAATTCAATCCAAACGGGAATTATTTTATTTAGTTTTTTAAGAAAAGAGATACTTTCTTTAGTTATACAATCCGGTCGAGTTCCAAAAGTAACGGCACTAAAATTATATTTAGAAAGAATATCAAAATAGTTGTTATGAGTATCCGGTTCGAAACTTGCGGAGAATGTTTGAAAATATGCCATGAAAGATTTTGCACTGTATCGTTTCTTTGCAAATTGAATACCCTCTTTAATTTGTTTTTCAACC
>MFRH01000069.1 GCA_001783275.1 Candidatus Margulisbacteria bacterium GWF2_35_9 | reverse complement strand
CAATAATAAACACGGCTATATACGATACATAATTGATCCAACTAGAAGAAAAATTCTCATAAGGACTACTCTTTATTACATCTATACTATAACCTTTTATCTCCAAAGTCCCTTTTAGCGTCTTGATAAAAGCCAAATTATAATCATGTATATCTTTTGACTGTGGATCAAAATAAGGTCGAATATACAATATTCTACAATTTCGTTCGATTACAGCACGCACTGCTTGATTAAGATACTTACTTTCATTATTTTTTTTCATATCAATAATATGTAATTTTATTGCATTACCAGGAGCTTTAGACGCTAAATACTGAAGACCTGAAGGAGATTGGAACTCAATATTGCTAAACAATTTATTTGTATCAAGAAGCTTTAATATGGTGATGTCTAGATTATTTGGGTATCCTAAAACCGAGTCATCCTTAAATAAAACTGTATTACATTTATATCCATTTAAACGTGATATTTTGTAAGCAATCTGTTCCTCTGTAAATTTCGCATTATTAATGAGCATCGGCATTATGGGAAAAGCTAAATCATTAATAATAAATGCTTTATCAACACTGATGTCGATGGCTATTTCCATTAGCTCCTCTTTAGGACTAACAATTTCTAAAATATTCCAACCTAAATCTCTGACACGATCTTCTCCCAATTTGATCTGTAAATTACGTTTAATAAATTCGAACATTTCATTTTCATCGACTACTAAATAATAAAATTCAGGTTGGATATTATATTGTCGTGGTAATCTTTGAAATATTTGGTTATAGGATCGTTGAAAAATTCGATTATTGTTGATGATATCGCTTCCTTCAACAAAGGTAACCTTCCCTTCTGCAATTAAATTCTGAAGTGTTTCTTCCTTTAGTATAATGGAAGTCACCCCTGCCGTTTTATATTTTTTTAGAATTTCATTTCGAAACACGCCTGTTTGCATATATAGCGAATCAATATCATCATACGAGTATACAATTTCAACTGTTTTATTGCTTTTTTCTAATTGAAATTGTTTAAACAGAGGATATAAGGCAACAAGAAAACAAATACCAATTATGACTAAAAATATGATGTTTCTTTTGTTATTAAACATTTGTACTATGTTACCGATTCTTTTTTAAAATGTAAATAATTATTAATGAAGCTGTCCAATTTGCCATCCATGACAGACTGGGTATTTCCCTCTTCATAATTGGTTCGATGATCTTTCACCATATTATATGGATGGAACACATAGGAACGAATCTGATTACCCCAACTGATTTCTTTATTGGCAACTGCAATCAAACTACTTTTTTCCCGATGCTGTTCTTCTTTTAATAATGCTAATCGAGATAGAAGCACTTTCATTGCCATATCCTTGTTTCGGGTTTGAGATCGCTGACTTTGGCATTGGACGACAAGATTGGTTTCAATGTGAGTAATTCTAACAGCAGAATCAGTCTTATTAACATGCTGACCGCCTGCCCCACTCGCACGATAAGTATCTATTCTTATATCCTCCGGCCTTAAATCGACCGCTTCACTTTCCTCAATTTGGGGGATCACATCCACTGAAGCAAATGATGTTTGTCGTTTATTATTCGCATTAAATGGGGATAATCGAACGAGTCGATGTATGCCATGTTCCGACTTTAAAAGACCATAGGCATAATTCCCATAAATAATCATCGTCACACTTTTTATTCCGGCCTCATCACCTTCTGAGATGTCGATAATTTCATATTTAAAGTTTTTATCCTCAACCCATCGGATATACATTCTAAGCAACATTTCCGCCCAGTCCTGAGCATCTGTCCCACCTGCTCCGGCATTAATTGTAAATAAAACATCGTTTCGATCATGAGAACCACCGAGAAATGTCTGCAAATCAATTTTCTGGTATGTTTTGCTCAGTTTATTGAAAAAGGCATTAATGTCTTCCGCCATTGAATCATCTTGCAACTCAATAAGTTCCTGCAGATACTGAGAATCGTTATTCAGTTTCTTAAAATCATTAATGGTATCATCTATGAAGCGAACTCTTTTTGACTGGATCTTTAATTTATCAGGTTCTTTCCAAGAATCTTCTTTATGTAAGTATTCGTCAATTTGGCCTTTTTCTTTTTTTAATGTATCTAGGTCAAAGATAGTCTCCGAGAACTTTTATTTTTTTTATTAATTTATCTGATTCATAATAAATATCACCGAGAGACATAATTATTCCTTTTTTTATTTATTTTTTAAACCGCAACACTTCTTATACTTTTTACCAGATCCACAGGTACAGGGATCATTTCGTCCGACTTTACTGTTTGGATTGGACTCTTTAGGACGATTCACTTTTGGCCCAAGTTCACCACCTTGATAAGACGTCACCTTAAATTTCTCCTGCTGCAGAAGTTTATTGGCTTCTTCATCATTAATAATATGAATTTTAAAAATACCACTGATAATTTCTATTTCAACTGCATTCATCATATCCTGAAACATCATATACCCTTCACGCTTATACTCTAGTAATGGATCTTTCTGCGCATAGGCCCGAAGCCCGATTCCTTCTCTGAGCAAATCCATGTTTTTCAAATGTTCAATCCATTTCATGTCTAAAGTCTGAATATATAAAAGTCTCATAATCGCAAAGATATCTTCAACATGGAATTTTTTAATATACTCACGGAAAAAAGAAACAGCACATGAAGAAAGTTCCTCAAGTATCTCCGCTCTTAATTTGCTTTCCGTGTAATGATAATCAGCTGGAATTAATAACTTTAACTCAGTAATCATCTCACCCCAATTTACATCTTTTGCTTTAATATTTTCCAAATAATAATGCTCAAATATCAGGTTCACTTGATAACGAATAATATCCTCGTATTTCTCCTGCAATTTAAATTGTTCCAGAATTAACCGCCGCTGTTTATAAATCGTATCGCGTTGTTTATTCATAACGTTATCATATTCTAAAATTTGTTTTCGTATATTAAAGTGGTAGAGTTCTACCTTTTTCTGAGCTCGTTCTATGGAATTGGATATCATTTTATGTTCGATTGGTGTTTCATCGTCAAAACCAAGTGATTCCATAATATTAATAATTTTATCCGAACCAAATAAGCGCATAAGCTCATCTTCAAGAGATACAAAAAACTTAGAGAAACCACTATCTCCCTGACGTCCGCACCGGCCTCTTAATTGATTATCAATTCGTCGGCTTTCATGTCGTTCAGTACCTAGTACTGCTAATCCACCCAACTCAGGAACCCCTTCCTCTAATACAATGTCCGTTCCTCGTCCAGCCATATTAGTGGCAATCGTAATGGCTCCCTTATGCCCCGCTCGAGAAATAATTTCTGCTTCCTTTTCATGGTACTTGGCATTGAGTACATTATGGGGAATCCCACGAGTTTTAAGCATTTTGCTAATTAACTCAGATGTTTCAATCGAAATTGTTCCGACCAAAACAGGCCGATTTTTCTTGTAACATTCATTAATCTCCTTAACAACTGCCATAAATTTGCCCTTTCGAGACTTATAAACAGCATCGGCCGCATCGTTTCTAACAATGGGTCGATTGGTTGGAATTTCGATACAATCAAGTCCATATATTTTTTCAAACTCCGCTGCTTCCGTCATAGCGGTACCGGTCATACCTGCAAGTTTATCAAACATTCTGAAATAGTTCTGGAATGTAATGGACGCAAGAGTTTGACTTTCCGCCTGTATGTCCAATCCTTCAACTGCTTCAATAGCTTGATGCAATCCATCACTGTAACGTCTGCCCTGCATTAAACGTCCGGTAAATTCATCAACGATCAAAACTTCATTATCTTTTACGATATAATCCACTTCATTTTTAAACAAATGAAGTGCTTTTAAAGATTGAACCAGCATATGAGCTTTTTCCATATTTTCGATATCAAACAAATATTCACATTTTAAAAGCTTTTCGGCATAGGTAATGCCCTCTTCGGTTAATACGACATTCTTGTTTTTTTCATCCACAGTAAAGTGGGTTTCTATTTTCATTTTCTTTGCTAAATTTGCCTGCTCTCGATACTTTTCAGTGCTTTCCTCAACAACACCTGAAATTATTAATGGGGTTCTTGCTTCATCTATTAAGATACTGTCAACTTCATCAATAATGGCATAATGCAGATTTCGTTGGACGCACTGGTCTAAATCTGTGGCCATATTGTCTCTTAAATAATCAAACCCATATTCGTTATTTGTCCCATAAATAACATCGCAACTATAGGCTTCTTTCTTTAAAGGAATCTCCATCTGACTCTGGATTAAACCAACTGTTAAGCCAAGGAATTTATAAATTGCTCCCATCCATTCACTGTCACGACGTGCAAGATAATCGTTAACCGTAACAAGAAAAACTCCTTTACCGGTCAATGCATTTAAATAAACTGGAAGAGTAGCGACAAGGGTCTTTCCTTCACCGGTTTTCATTTCCGAGATTTTACCTTCGTGAAGAACAATCCCCCCGATAATCTGGACATCGAAATGTCGCATATTCAAAACTCGTTTAGATGTTTCTCTGACAACAGCAAACGCGTCCGCCAAAACATCCTCTAGTGTCTCACCCTTTTCTATTCGTTTTTTTAACACATCCGTCTGGGAAGTAAGTTCATTATCTGCCATTGCAGCATATTTCGGCTCAAGGGAATTTATTTCCTGAACTTTTTTTGAATATGTACTAATTTTATCCTTGGAAGAAAAACCAAAGAAATACCGTCGGATTATATTAAGCAAATAAATCTCCTTCTAGTCTTGATTGGTATTACTGCTCAGGTTCAATAAGGCCAAGGTCTTTGTCTTTACGTTTGTATAAAACGTTCATTTGATTCGTTTCAATATTATAAAAGAACAAAAAGCCCATATTACTAACCTGAATTCGCATAACAGCCTCTTCTACAGACATCGGTTTAAAGGATTGCTTGGTTGAATAAACAACGGGTTCGTCTTTTAAATCGCTTTCATCATAGGCCATATCAATATCGACACGCTTCATTTCATCCATAATAACCGAAACTTTCTCTCGTTTACGATTCTTCATTTTATCTTTGTACTTTAATAGTTGTTTTTCAAGTTTTGCAAAGAGTAAATCAATGGCTGCATACATATCTTCGTGTTCTTCCTTTGCAGCTAAAACAGCTCCATGAACAGAAACCATAACCTTTGCCTCGTTTGATTTTTCTGGTGATTTATTATGGTGATAAACCATTTCAACTTTTCCGCTCTCGATTGCTTCAGTAAAAAATTTATCGATCTTTCCGATCTTCTTTTCAGCATATTCTCTTAATGCCTCAGTCATTGATAAGTTTTGTCCGGATACAATTATTTCCATGTTATTGCCCCTCTCTTTATGTCTTTTTGTTGTAGTAAAGGAATAATTTTGACATTATTTTTCACTCATAATTTCAAATAACATCTTAGTATTTATTAATACTTTTGTAAAGAAAGCATTCCGCAAAATCTGGTCATCCCATGTCATGAGAAGTCTATAGGGGATAAAGTAAAATTATTGCTAATGAAACTCAAATAATCCAAGATAGATTAATCCCGCCGTCAGGAGGGTTAGTAATATCTAACTAAACTAATTAAAACTTCTTAACATGCACTCCCGCAGTAGGACAAACTGCAACACATTTCTCGCAACCGTCGCAAGCTGATTCGCTGAGTTTTTTATTTAACTCTGGCTTAATACGAGAGTCAAACCCTCGTCCCTCGTATCCAAAAACATAGAACTGTTTCAGCTCATCACAGGCCCGAATACATGAACTACAATTTATACATTTATCCGTCTCCATTGCAATCGTGGAATGAGAATAATCCTTTTCATAAGTTCGTTTATCACCAATGAACTGGGTCGCATTAGCGCTGTATTCCTCGGAATACTCTTTTAATTTACAGTCTGAAACAGCGTCACAGCCACACGCAAGACAGCGACCTGCTTCGTACTTCATTTCGGTTTCAGTGAGCGATCCTTCTATCTGAGCAAAACTTGTTTGCCTCTTATCTAGACTGATACTTGGGATTGTCCCTTTTTTAACTTTTGGAAACTCAGCAAACATTTCCTCTGGTAAGGTACTTAGTTTTCCACAACTGGAACTAAATAGTTTCGTTTCACCAATAACTGCTTCACCTGACAAAAATTGACGAATTGAACTCGCAACTTCTCGCCCCTGTGCAACAGCCGTTACAACCAAATCCGGTCCAGTGACGCAATCGCCAACTGCAAACACCTTGTCATTCGATTGTAATTGATAATTCGTTGTATTAGACTTTAACCATCCCTTAGCATCGGTGAAGACCTCAGGTACAAATGAAAAATCAGGTTTTTGACCAATGGCCGTAATCAATCGATCTGCAACAATCGTGTATTCACTGCCCTCGATGGGAACTGGTCTCTTTCGTCCACTGGCATCTGCTTCACTCAGTGCCATTTTGATACAGGTCAGGTGTAGTTGATTATCTAATCGTTTTACTGCAACCGGAGTCGTAAGAAAATTCATCTGAACACCCTCTTCTATGGCTTCATGGATTTCATCTTTTGCCGGCATTTCATTTTCAGTTCGACGATATACCAAATCCGTGTCAGCACCAAAGCGAACAGCAGAACGTGCAGCGTCCATCGCTGTATGACCACCACCAACAACCACAACCTTTTTTCCTAAATCCGGAGTTTTTTTGTCGGCAATATCATGTAAGAAGTCGAGTGCTTGAATAATACCGGCTTCGTTCTCGCCTGGTATTCCAAGGGTGTATGGATTAAGGGCTCCAACTGCTAATAAAACAGCATCGTAATCATTGATGATTGTTTCAAGTAATATATCTTTGCCAATTTCAGTATTATACCGAACATCAATATTTAATTGTGCCATCATAGCATCACACTCTATCTCTAAAATATTTTCAGGCAAACGGTAATAGGGAATGCCATAGCGAAGCATCCCGCCGCTCTTAGGATTCTTTTCAAAAATCGTCACCTGAAAGGAGTTCAGCGCTAAGTAATAAGCTGCACTCATTCCAGCCGGACCAGCACCGATAATTGCAACAGATTGTTTGTTATTTTTTTTAGGGATACTTGGTAAAAACGGTCCGCCGGACTTGATTTCCTTTTCAGATATAAATCGTTTTTGCGCGCGTATCATGACCGATTCATCGACTCGGTTTCGACGACACACCTGTTCACATGGCGCAGGACATACTCGTCCTAAAATATTAGGGAAAGGTGCCATTTCGCGGATCAAGGTAGCAGCTTCCTTGTATTTGCCTTCCGACTCGAGTTTCAAAAACCCTTCAATATCGATATGTGCCGGACAGCCTTCCAATTTGCAGGGAGCAATACAATCGCCAAAATGATCTGAGAGAAGCAATTCAAGCGCCATCTTGCGAGTGCTATCCACTTTCTCATTTGTTGTTTCGATTATCATCCCATCCGTAATTTGTGTGACACATGATGGCACCATTTTTCGCTGCTTGCCTAACGTCAATTCAACCGTACACAAAAGACAACTGCCATAAGGATGCAGACTATCATCATGGCATAATGTTGGGATAGAGATACCTAATTTTTTGGCTGCATGAACGATTGTTATAGGTTCATCAAAGATGGCAAGTTGTCCATCGATGGTAATTTTTATCATAATCCCGATTCCTTACTAATTGCTTTTTGCGGACAAATGTCAAAACAAATACCACACTTAGTGCAAATATCTGCTTGTATAATATGGACATCCTTTGGCTTACCATGAATGGCATTCACCGGACAATTACGGCGACACAAGGTACATCCGTTGCACAAATTATCATCAATATGAAAACGGATTAAGGCCTTGCAAACTTTTGCTCGGCATTTTTTCTCATGAATATGTTCAAGATACTCGTTTTCAAAATATTTAAGAGTCGTTAAAATGGGATTCGGTGCTGTCTTACCCAACTGACACAAGGAGGCGCTACCTACTTTTTCACATAAATCCCTTAATACAACTAAATCATCCATCGTCCCTTTTCCCTCGGTCATCTTTTCAAGAATTTCAAGCATACGTTTTGTTCCAATTCGACAAAAGGTACATTTTCCACAGGATTCCTGTTGAATAAATGTTAAAAAATATTTGGCAATATCTACCATACAGGTCTCTTCATCCATGACGATCATTCCACCAGAACCCATAATGGCACCCGTTTCCACAATACTTTCATAATCAACTAATGTTTTTAGCAAATGGGTTGGCAAACATCCACCAGAAGGTCCTCCGAGTTGAACCGCCTTAACAGGTTTCCCAGACGACGTTCCACCGCCAATATCATAAATAATCTGATCAATCGTCAAGCCCATTTCAACCTCAACAAGACCGCTATTTTTTATTTTACCCGCAAGTGAAAACACTTTAGTTCCCTTACTTTTTTCAGTACCCATCGCTGCGTATTTGGCCGAACCATTTCGAATAATCCACGCAACGGTGGCAAGTGTTTCCACATTATTAATGTTGGTCGGACATCCCCATAATCCAGATGTCGATGGAAACGGAGGCTTAATTTTTGGCATACCGCGCTTACCTTCAATCGATGCAATAAGTGCCGTTTCTTCACCACAAACAAAGGCCCCGGCTCCCTCTTTAATTTTGATCTCAAAGTTAAATGTCGTCCCAAGGATATTCTTACCTAAGTAATGTTTCGATTCTGCGACAAGAATAGCCTCCTTTACACGTTTTACGGCTAAAGGATACTCGGCTCGAACATAAATATATCCAACACCAGCACCTATGGCATAACCACATAAAATCATTCCCTCTATAATATTATAAGGATCTCCTTCAAGGGCTGCCCGATCCATAAAGGCACCGGGATCGCCTTCATCGGCGTTACATATCACATATTTTTTTGTACCCACCGCTTTTTGAGACAAATCCCATTTAAGCCCAGTGGGAAAACCAGCACCACCACGGCCTCTAAGCCCCGACTTTTTAACTTCATCAACGACATTCTCAGGAGTCATATTCTTAAGAGCATATTCTAGAGCAAGAAAACCATCGGAAGCAATATATTCGTCAATACTATCAGGATTAATCGCTCCGCATCGTTTAAGAACCAATCGCGTCTGAAGAGACTCAAACGCCATCCCCTCCATTGCCATATCTTGCTTCTTTATAACCAGATGATCATGAAAATGGGTTGATTTAATAATATTATTTAATATTCCTTCAACATCTGAAACATCCACGCCACCCAGCATTATGCTAGTTTTATTTGGATAAATAATTTCAACAATGGGTTCATGAAAACACATGCCATTGCAAGAGGTATAATCCAGAACTAAATTAGATTTCTTGCCGATTAAGGTTTCAAACTTATTATAAACTTCTTTTGCACCAGCTGCGATACCACAAGTCCCAAGCCCAACTTTAATAATAATTTTATTTAAATTCATTTAATAATACCTTTATTTTCTTAGGAGTTAACTTTCCGAACACCTTATCTCCAATCATAACTGCCGGAGCCAAGGAACAACAACCAAGACAAGCAACCGTTTCAACAGTAAACTGACCATCTGGTGACGTCGCTCCAATAGGAACACCCAGTTCCTGCTCAAGTGCCTGCAAAAGTTTATCAGCATCTTTAACATGACAGGCCGTACCTTTACATACTTTTATTATATGTTTTCCTCTTTTTTCCAATTTGAATTGAGAGAAAAATGTGGCGACTCCATATAAGCGACTTTTTTTTATATTTGAAGCATTGCAAACCGCCTCCATAACCTCTATTGGCAAATAACCATAGTCATTTTGGATTGACTGCAAGATGGGAATCGTCGCCTCTTCTTCCTTCCCATATTCTAAAATGTACTTATCAACGTTTATATTATTTTTTGTCATAGTATCTGCCTTTATTGAATGTAACCAGTTTATCAAAAATCACTATTCTATACAATTGATAATCCGCTCCAATAATCCCTTGAAACGATAGATCCATCCCCTTTGATATAGGGGACAAAAAGAAAATATTACGAGGCAGACTAATCGTCACCTAATACACGATTAACTAGACATAAACCCTTTATCTACAGCATATGCACATTTATGATTCAAGAAACAATTATTACATTTTGGATTAATCGGAAGACAAAAATTCTGTCCAAATATTACAAGACGCTGGTTAATTATCCGCCAATATTTCTTAGGAAGTATGTCCCGAAGTATCAGTTCAGTTTCATTGGGATTTTTTGATACCACAAGCCCCCATCGATTGCATATTCGATGAACGTGAATATCAACACAAATACCATCCGTATCAAACACTTCTGTCACAACGAGATTAGCTACTTTTCGACCAACTCCATTCAATTTCAGTAATTCATCAATAGTTTCAGGAACTTTCCCTTGATAGTCTGATAAACATACCGCAGCAATGGTCTTAAGTTGAAGCGCTTTTCGTTTATAAAAACCAGCAGGAACCAATAAGCTTTGCAATTCTTCCACAGGGATATTGTTCAAATCTTTAAAATTCTTCACAGAATTAAATACGCGTTCAGATACTTCCCATGTTGTTTTTTCCTTAGTCCGAAGACTAATCACAGCAGCAACTAGGACACGGAATGCTTTGTCATCTATATTTGAGTAATTCTTTAGCTCATGCGATATATATAGTTTTGGAGCATCCTTAAAATCGATCTCAATTTTTTTAAAAATAGCTTCCAGGTCACTTATTTCAATCATAGATAATTGGTTAATTTTTGACATTCCACATTTTATTAAACTCATTTTTAAACTTAGTAATTGTTTTCTTATCAGTCAGGATCATCATATTTTCATAATTATATAACTCAGCATTCTCGCTCCAGTTATAGGACCCGGTCACGAGATACTTATCTCCAATAATCATAAACTTATGATGCATTATTCCTCTACCGTTGCCTGCTGGCAGACGTTTTGTTTCAATCTGCTCCGACAACCATCCGATGACACTCCCCTGACCTTTCGATTGCCGATTGTCTGCTATTAATCGGATTTTTCTACCGGATTCCTTAGCGGCAAGCAATGACAAAGCTAACTCCTTCGATGTGAAACTATAAATAGCAACATCAATATTTTCGGTTGTCTGTTGAATGAGATGAACAATCTGCTGTCTCGCCCCACCGTTTGGGGAGAACCAAACTTCCATTTCTCCACTGGCAAGGGATATTTGAAACAAAATGAAAAAAATTAGCAAGATCCTTCTCATAAGTTTATTATAACATTTAAATTAAGATATCCCTCAAGAATAAGAATCCATTAGATAAGTAGCATGTTCAATACATCTTACCAAAAAACAAAAATACTCATAACCAAGGGTTATCAATCCCTGCGAGTTCTGCCAGCCTTCTCAATATAGCTTTTAATTTAGAAACCATGGGGCTTTGAGATGGGTTAAATATTTTCTCAACATGTTCGGAATCTGTAGATATAATATCAACAATAGATGCCGTAACGATATCTTCACGATGCAAATCTCTTGTATTGTGTAATTGTTCCAAAATATTTTTTAACATAATTGCATACGATCCTATATTCTGTTGTATTTTATCATTGATGAAATTAAAGAAATGAACAAATGCGTCCCCCGTTTCCAATAAAAACAGATTACGAACAAAAATTGGCATGAAAGGTGAATTAATCTTCAATAACTCAGTTTTACAGAAAACGTCTTCAAGATGGGCTAAAAATGATTCTCGCACCTTATTATCTGAAGTTTCGTAATAACTGCTAATTGTTTCCGCTAAAGTTTTTACAGGATAGTTATTAAATAAATCATTAAATAGCCAGTAATTGCTAGCCCAAGTACCGACAAACGTTTCACCAAAACACCAGTTTAAATTCCATCTACTTCCCCTTTACTTGATTATTTATAACAATGTATCGTTTCATATATTCTATAATCCCATAAATGATCATAAAATATATGTTTAGCACAAATAAGCAGTAGGATTAACCTTTTTCGATTAATACCTGTTTGCATTTGTTAAAATAGGTTTATATGAGTTGATTTCATTAAATCTTCATCTTTTTTTGTTGCGTAATATTTAAATATATGATAAAAATAGGGCTGGTTTTTACTTCTAGTGGCGATGTAGCTCAGCTGGTTAGAGCACACGGCTCATACCCGTGTTGTCGTTGGTTCGATCCCAACCATCGCTACCAATTTTTTTCTCTATGGCCTTTATTTATAATAATTTGAGGTGTAGTATATACTATAGAGTATATTTATATTACAGAAAGGAGTATCAATTATGGCAACAAAAAGTTTAAATTTGTTAGGACTTCCCTGTCCTCAACCAACTCTAAAGATGACTATTGAGGCTAATTCCTGTAAACCAGGAGATATTATCGAAGCAGTAGCAGATTGCCCTACTTTTGCAGACGATGTAAAAAGCTGGTGTCAGAGAATGAGAAAAACATTGCTATGGGTTAAGGATGAAGGCGGCGGAAAAAAAAGAGTACAAGTTCAACTTTAATTTACGTAAAGAATTCAAAGCCCCCATTCAATTTTTGGGGGCTTTTCACATAGTTATATTTTGACAAACCCTCTGAAGAATTAGATAATTGAAATATGAAAAAAATTCTAATTGGCATTACCGGTTGTATCGCAGCATACAAAACCATCGATCTAATAAGACAATTAAATAAAAATGGCTATGAAACAAAAGTAATCATTACTGCTTCTGGACTAAAGTTTGTAACCGAACTCACAGTTAAAACTATTTCAAAACATAGCCCCTATACTGATCAATATCAGATATATAATGACAACATTGAACATATTGAACTAGCTAAATGGGCCGACATAGTTATTATTGCGCCAGCAACAGCTAATACCATAGCAAAAATAGCCACCGGAATTGCAGATAACTTACTATCATCGACAATTCTGGCGATGCCTCAAAAAACAAAACTGTATATTGCCCCCGCGATGAACACACGAATGTGGGACAATCCCATTACTCAAAAAAACTTGAAGAAAATTGGGAAATTTTATAAGCATTCAACAATCATTCAACCAAAAAAAGGGCTTTTAGCCTGTAATGAAACAGGAGTTGGGGCAATGGCCGATATCGAAACTATTTATAAAACCATTGTGAAAGCAAATAACTCTAAATGAAGCATAGAATAATTGTAACAGCAGGAAATACATGGAGTCCCTTAGATAGTGTTCGTGTTATAACGAACATATTTTCGGGTGAAACCGGACTAGGGATAGCCTATCAACTAGCTAAAAAGGGATTTAAGGTCAAACTCATTCTCGGCGATATAAGAACCGATTTAAAAAAATACCGTCATAAAAATATCAGTATTTTAAGAGCTCTAACATACAAAAAGTTTTATCATACCGTTAAAACAGAGGTAAAAAAGAGGAAATATTCAGCGATCATTCATTCAGCAGCAGTCTCTGACTACCAAGTATCAACACCATTTTTAGGTAAAATCAAATCAAGTCGTCAACTTAATTTATCATTAAACCCAACAAAAAAAATTGTTGATAGAATAAAAAAATGGGATAAGAGAATAATCTTAATAAAATTTAAACTGGAAGCGAATATAAATAAGAAAGAATTATTTAAACGCGCTCTCAAAAGCAAAAAACAATCTGGTGCAGATTTGGTAATTGCCAATGCAATGCCCTTTAAAAAGAATCATGGATTCTATGTCATTAAATCTAAAAAACACTTTAAGAAAATATCTGGGAAAGAAAAACTGGCTAAATTTCTTGCAGCTATTTTCAGTACAGAACTCAAATGAGAATTCTCGGAATCGATCCAGGATACGCAATCATCGGCTATGCCATTATCGAAGGAAATGGCAATCAATTAAGACCCATTTATTATAACCACATCAGCACTTCTGCAAAATTAACTTTTTTTGAACGGATGAAACAAATTAATACCGAAATCAAAGAAATTATTATTACACATGCACCAGAAGTGCTTTCGATTGAGAAAATATTCTTCTCTAAAAATAAAACAACCGCAATTAACGTCGCTCAAGTACGAGGAGCAATCATTCAAGAGGCAATCAACAGTAATTTAGAGATATTTGAATATACTCCGAATGAAATAAAAATTGCAGTTACTGGGTATGGGCAAGCACCAAAAATGCAAGTTCAACAAATGATAAAAAGTCTTTTCAATTTAAAAGAAATACCAAAACCAGATGACACAGCTGATGCATTAGCCATTGCCCTATGCCATTTCCATTCAGCTAAGTTCAGTTCGATAAAGAGGAGGATGCAAGATGTATAGTTTTTTTAAAGGGAATTTATGCGACTTATTTGAAAATTCAATGACAATAGATGTAAATGGAATCGGATATCATTTACACATCTCAAAAAAAGATAGCCAGTATTATACACCCTCTATTAAACAAGATATTAAAGTTTACGTGCATCTTAATGTTAAAGAAGACAGCCACACCTTATATGGTTTCTCAACAAGTAATCTCAAGGATATTTTTCTCATTCTTATTAGCATAAGCGGTATCGGACCCAAAATTGCACTTACTATTTTATCCGAACTTGAGACAGACCAGTTAATCTCTTCTATACTCACAAACAATATAATCCCATTAACTGCAGTTTCTGGAATCGGTAAAAAAACAGCGGAACGAATGGTTCTAGAGCTTAAAGATAAGTTTAAAAACATCACTGTCGACATCAACCTAGATTCAGCGATTAAAGAATCGTCCTTGAAGCAACAAGTCCAGACTGAAGCAAGATCAGCATTAGCGTCCCTTGGCTATAATCAGCCTGAAATACGAAGAATGTTTCAATCAATAGCTGGTGAGACAGATGAAACTTCGACAGTAGAAGAAATTATTACGATGGCACTAAGAAGTAAATCTAGTATTTAGAGGCAAGAATAAATCGACTAAGGATCAATTGCTCAAAGGCAATATACATTCTCCTGATAAATGAAATTTCCTTTCCCATTGGATAAACATATATCGATAAATAATTATTTAATTTCGCTCCCAAAATGTCTGTAAATAACTGATCGCCTACGCAGACAGTATCTGATTCCTTTAGCGAATATTTCAGCTTTAATTTTTTATATATCCAAGGGAATGGTTTAAAGGACTTCATAAACACCGACTGCTCTAAAAATGAGGAAATACGGATAATGCGTTTAAGTTTCGATGTATTTGTAACAAGGTATACATTCATCTTTTTTTCTTTCAGTTCTCGTAGCAATTTTTTTATTTTCCATTCTGGATTATAAGAAAATCGGTCGACCAAGGTATTATCGACATCAAATAAAATGTTTTTAATACCTTTCGAGATTAATATATCATAATCAATTTCATAAACTGAAGAGTAAACCATATCTGGAGAAAGATATTCTTTGATTATATTTAAGAATTTAAAGCGATTTCCCATGGTAAATTTATTATAGCTTATCCACTTTCTTATGCAAAGACAATCAATAAGAGGTCAAATTTAAAAAAGATATACCTCATAGCTGTCCGGTAGTTTTTTAGCCAAAGCCGAAAGATAATTGAGTACAAGGCAAGTCTTTAATGGGTTTT
>MFRH01000068.1 GCA_001783275.1 Candidatus Margulisbacteria bacterium GWF2_35_9 | reverse complement strand
ATTGAATTACCAGAGACCGTTAGTGTTGCTGCCAGTAAATCATTGGAGCAGATGCTTAAATATGGCTAAGACAGTTCATGTCGGCATGAGCGGAGGGGTTGACTCATCCGTGACTGCAATCCTCCTCAAAGAATTGGGATATCATGTTGCCGGAGTATATATGAATGTATGGGGTAATGATGATTTTTATGATGAGCATAACCATTATTCCTGTTATGGTCCCCAGAGAAAAAAAGATATAAATGAGGTTGATCGTATTGCAAAAAAAATAGGAATTGATTTGCAGGTGTTTGATGTTAGCAAAGAGTATAAAAAACATGTTCTTGATTATTTTTCAAAAAATTATATCGATGGTAAAACTCCAAATCCATGTATTGAGTGCAACAAAAACATCAAATTTGGAGTATTAATAGATATGATTTTAGGTCGCTCAATGTCCTTTGATTTCTTCGCTACGGGGCACTATGTTAATATACATAATGATAAAATGCATAACAGATATGTCCTGAAAAAGGCAAAAGATAAAAAGAAAGATCAGAGCTATTTTTTATATGGATTATCTCAGAATCAATTAAGCAAATGTATATTCCCTTTAGGTCAGTATTGTAAGAATGAAATTCGAGAGATAGCAAGAACACATGGATTGGGATTGGATGAGAAAAAAGAAAGTCAGAATTTTGTAAATGGTGATTACTCGTTCCTAATCCAAGACAAGTATAAGGAAGGTAATTTTATTAACAAAGATGGAGTCATTCTTGGAAAACATAGAGGGATTCCTTTTTACACGATCGGCCAGCGAAAGGGCTTAGGGATAGCATTTACAGAGCCATTATATGTTGTGGGTATAGATGCTTTTAAAAACCAGGTGATGTTGGGCGTGGAAAGTGATTTGTTTGCTAAAGAGCTAATTGCTAAACATATGAACTGGATAGCGATTGATGATCTAAGAGGTCCAATGCAAGTGACAGCAAAGATTCGCTATGGTGGGGAAGAATCAGAGGCCGAAATATTTCCAGAAGGAAAGACCTCTGTAAGGGTTCAGTTTAAAAAGCCTCAAAAGGCAATCACCCCAGGTCAGTCTGTAGTGTTTTATGATGGGGATAATGTTGTCGGTGGAGGAGAGATTCAATAATGATGACAGAGATGTACGTTGTTTTTATCGGACATGTTCAAGGAGTCGGATTTCGTCATCATACAAGAAGAATTGCGTCAGCGTATCCGATATGTGGATGGGTAGGGAATGAGTCGGATGGAACGGTTAAAATGGTAGCACAGGGAGATAAGTCTATTCTCGACAGACTTCTAACTGATATAGAGAGCTACTTTAGTGATAATATCCATGGAAAAAAAGTAAAATATCAAACCCCAACCAAGGAATACCTTGGTTTTCAGATTGTTTATTAAGAGTTAACCCCTTTTATTGATTCGTTTTGTTTTGAAGGTGTTTTCCCTAGTATGTGTAGTCGTCAGAAAATAGGACAAGTCGTTTAGTTTATCAATTTTCTGTAGTGCTTTTTTTACTAAGGGCAAATTCCGTTTAATGGTAGGTTGAAGTAATGCTCGTTGGAAATTTCGTTCTTCGCCCTTTGGTATATAGACTGACTGAAGAGTTTTTGGGTCTAGTCCGGTATAATACATCGCAGATGACAGCGTCATTGGGATTGGGATAAAGTTTTGAACTTGTTCAATTTTCATGTGATTTTTTCTAAGATAGAGCGCGACATGATACATATCTTTGATCGTACTTCCGGGATGCGCAGCAATAAAGTAGGGAACAACAAATTGTTTTTTTCCGGCTTTTTTATTTGCAGAATTAAATGCAGAAATAAATTTTTCGTAGATGCTAAAGGATGGTTTGTTCATGAGTTTTAGTACTTTATCAGATGTGTGTTCGGGAGCAATACTCATTTGGCCCCCGATATGATTGCTTACGATGGATTCAATATATTTCTCGCAACTTAAAGCTAAGTCGTAGCGAATACCAGAATTAACAAAGACATGGTTTACTCCACTTGTTTTAGCTGTTTTTTGAAGTAGACTTAAGTGTTTTAGTTGGTCGACTTTTAAGTGATTGCAAATAGAGGGATGAATGCAACTAGCGCGTTTGCATCCCTCTAATTTAGAACACGTACTTCCATACATATTAGCAGAAGGTCCACCAATATCGAGGATGGTTCCTTTGAAATCATCCATCTTACAAAGCACATTCTGAATTTCGTTTAAAATACTTTTCTCGGACCGACTGACTATGAATTTGCCTTGTTGTAGATTTAAGGTACAGAAAGAACAGCCGCCATAACACCCTCGATGAGAAAGAACCGAATGTTTAACAAAACTGTATGCCGGAATTTCCCCTATGTATTGTGGATGTGCTTTCCGAGTAAACGGCAAGGTGAAAAGCGAATCCAACTCTTCTGTGGTTAAATTGTCCGGGGGATAAATAGTAAGAAATTTCTTATTAATTTCTTGAACAATAATTGATGGATTCTTAATGCATGCTTCCTCGTGAATGAGATTAAAGGATTTTAGAAAATGTATTTTAGATGAGATAACGTCTTCATGGGAAGGGAGAAGAATATACTTTTCCTGTGGAAGATGATTGGAGAGTATAACTGTATTAGGTATTTGATCTAGGCTAGCTTGATTTCGAAGGCGACTTGCAATACGGTCGATTGCCTTTTCGCCCATTCCATAAACTAATATATCCGCTCGACTATCGATCAGTATGGATCGTCTAATTTTATTGGACCAGTAATCATAGTGGGATATTCGTCTTAAACTGGCTTCGATTCCACCGATGACGATCATACTATCCGGATAGAGTTTTTTTACACAATTTGCGTAAACAATAACCGCACGATCCGGTCGTTTTCCTGCTAGGTTGTTTTCGGTGTACATATCTTGTTTTCTGGAGTGTTTTTCAGAGTTATAGTTGCCAATCATGGAATCCATATTCCCAGCAGATACGCCGAAGAAAAGATTGGGTTTGCCCATTACCTGAAAGTCCGTATCTGATGTCCAATCCGGCTGTGGGATGATGCCCACTTTGTATCCCTTGGATTCCAGATAGCGACCAATAAGGGCCGTTCCAAAAGACGGATGATCCACATAAGCGTCTCCACTGATTAGGATTACGTCAACAGTATCCCAGCCTTTTAAATCCATTTCGGTTTTATTGGTTGGAAGAAAGGGGAATGTCATTGGGTTAATAGCTTAATCCGGCAGCCGTAATCATTTCTAAGTCAGATTCAACTGAGCTTCCACTGGTGGTTAAGTAATTCCCGATTAATATTGAATTAGCGCCTGCTGTAAATAGTTTAGGTTGCCAATCTTTTAAGTTTATTTCTCGTCCGCCAAAGACCCCAATTATGCGTGTTGGCATAAGAAATCGATAGCATGCAATTAGTTTTAAAATATCTTCTGGTCGTATTGGCGTTACTGCCCCATATAGTTTTGTGCCTTTAACTGGGTGCAAAATATTTATGGGGATGGATTCAATATCGAGTTCACGAATAGCCATTCCAAGCTCAACTCGTTGATCGGTACTTTCACCAATTCCAAAGATTCCGCCACTGCAAACCTTTAATCCGACAGAAAGTGCTGCTTTAATCGTTTCCACTCGATCAGCATAAGTATGAGTGCTGCACATCTTAGGAAAAAAAGACTCGGCTGTTTCAAGATTGTGGTGAAACTTATTTAGTCCAGCTTCTTTGAGCTGCATGAATTGCTCTTTACTAAGAATTCCAAGGGAGACACATCGATTCAGCCCAGTTACTTCTTTTATTGTTTCAAGAACAGTTTGGAAATCTGCTGAATTGGCAGCTCCTTTTCCTGATGTTACGATTGAAAAGCACTGAACGTGGTTTTGTTTTGCTTTGTTTGTGGCATCCAAAATCTCGTCTTTGCTTAGCATGGGATAGACTTTTGCATCGGTTTTATGATGAGCCGATTGAGCACAAAAGGAGCAGTCTTCGCTGCATTTGCCAGAGCGTGCATTGATGATGCCACAGAGGAGTACTTTTTTGCCGACATGTTTCAGTTTGATTTCGTTAGAAAAGGTTAAAAGTTGTTCTAGATTAGCGTCTGGAGTGTTAATAATAAAGAGTGCTTCTTCAGAAGAAAGCGATTCAAGATTGAGCGATTTTTCGTAAAGTTTATTCAAATTCATCGTTTTGTCCTATTAGCATGAATTATAGAGGAAAAGACCTATAGGGAAAAGCCTGATTATTTGTTAAGAGTTTATATGCTTAAGTTTCTAGCAATATAATCTTCAATTCGAGGTGGAATACCGTTTTTGATTTTAATTTTTTTTAGAAGGCCTTTTTCTCTAAGAAGATTTTCATATTCAGCGAAATAGGGAATGAGTAGGTGATAGGGAAGATAACGTGAACGTGCTTTTAGGTAGAGTGACCGGAAAACAAACAGAATCTTATGAAAAATAGTTGCTCTTGTTAGAATTTTTAGTTGAGGATTTGTTTCTTTCATAGAGCGAATGAGGTCACTGGCATTATCTTCGAAACGCTGGTCAAGAATCATGATATTTTTCGTGGTTCTATATAAATCGGCCAGTTTTACGCTTTCAATTGGGATTATCTCTTTGTCAGGGTCATCGGAATGAACAATGACAAGATCAATAACGCGTTTATTTTGGGGGTGATTTTTTTTGAAATCTTCCTCAATATCTATTAAGATATTCGAGTAAACATCCAATGTAATTTCCTTATGGGTTTTCATTTTCTTTTTAATAATAAGCGATCGATTCATAAATGTTTTTTTTGAAAAAGGGTTAATAATACTGGCTGCTTTCGTTCCTATGCGAGGTGAGAAGTAAAAATATTCAATTTCATCAAATAGGCGGACAAGCTTAAATGTTTTCAAAAAGTTTTTTAGAGTTTCTCCTGGGAAACAATATATAAAGTGTGTTCCAATAAAAATTGACGGGTTAAATTTCTTTATTTTATTTATGAGTGAAAGGACTTTTTGAACAGAATATTTTCGATTCATTAATGAAAGACATTTTTTAGATAATGATTGTATCGGAACGTTCATATAGTAGATCTTTTTAAAAAAAGATGGGTTCATACTCGCAACTAAATTGATCAACCCAGCAGGATAGAGATAGTGTAAATTAAACTGTATATCAGCCTCTGTTATTTCATCTATTTTGTTTAGAAGCTCCGCTAAAGTGCTTCCCATGTCCAAGCCATAGCTACCACAGTCATCTGCCAACAATGTGAATCGTTTGTATCCCTGTTGAATTGCCACTTTAATCTCATCTAGAATATGAAGTATCGGGGTGCTGACAACATGCCCTTTCGCAAGTTTGATTGCACAGTAACTACAATTATTTGCACACCCTTTGCAGATGTCGATAAAATAGTCACCGCGATTGACGTAATTTAGCTCAGAAGATTTATGAACCACCTCTCCAACCTTAATATCGCTTATACATATTGAAGGGTTAAAGATTCGGTCAAATTCACTTAGCTGATCCGATTTAATAACAAGTACATTTGGGCTAGGTTGGATGGTGTTTAGTTTAGGAACACAGCCGCAGATTATTATTTTTTTCTCAGGGTATTTTGAAATTAATCGTGTAATAACGTCGAGGGATTCTTTTTCCGTTGTATCTATGAAACTACAGATGTTAATAATAATCAGATCCGCTAAATGGGGTGATTCTATTTTTTTTGCAAGATTATTTGTTTCGAAATAAGATGAAATCTGTTTGCTAAGGTAAGCACTGTTCAAACATAGCGTATAGGTTGTTATTAAACAATACGAACGATTCATTTCTTAAGTATACGCTATGTCCTTACCTAAAGAGAATAGGATTCATCTTGTAGAAAGAACGTATAATCACTTAATATTAAAACTATATGACTAATTCTTTGTATGAATATTTTGTAGACGCTGTCGCAAAACATCCCACCCGAACAGCTGTTGTTTCTGGCAATGATCGAATAAGCTATCAAGAGCTGAATGAGAAGATTGATGTGTTGGCAGAGTTCTTAAAGGCAAAAGATGTTGGTCCTGAAAAGGTTGTTGGCTTATTATTTCACCGTTCAGTCGATATCGTAACGGCATTGTTAGCTGTTATGAAGGTCGGTGGGGCATTTATGATTATTGATGCAGATTACCCGCTTGAACGGATTCAGCTAATGATAAGAGATAGCAATGCGGTACTAGTATTGTCGAATAGTATGTCGATGAAAAAAATTCCGTTCACTGAAATTGATGGATTTACCAAAAATGATTGTGAAATTGTATGTACTGAAAAGAGAGCACCGCTTGATTTTAATCTGCTTCCTTGGCCGGATAGAAGCTTGATCAATTTTGAAAGCTATAGCAAATATTGTAAAATGTCCCTTTCAAGAAAAGTAGTGACGATTCAAGCTACTAGAGGATGTCCCTATAAATGCATTTATTGTCATAACTTATGGCCGAAGACTCACTCCAGACGTTCATCTGACAATATATTCGGGGAGATTCTTCAATGCTATAAAGCAGGTATTCGAAAGTTTTCGATTCTTGACGACATTTTTAATCTGGATATAGCAGACAGTCTTCGTGTGTTTCAGTCGATTATTCAGCATAAACTTAAGGTAGAGCTATATTTTCCAAATGGTCTTCGGGGCGATATTCTCAGTAAAGAATACATTGATGTCATGGTTGAAGCCGGGCTTGTTCACTTGGCATTATCTTTGGAAACAGCCTCTGAACGATTGCAGAAAGTGATTGGAAAAAACCTAAATATTTCTAAGTTTAGAGAGAATATTGACTATATAGCTTGTAAATATCCGCATGTCATCCTCGACTTGTTTACAATGCACGGATTTCCCACAGAAACAGAGGCTGAAGCGATGGAAACCTTAGCTTTTATCGAAAGTATAAAGTGGATTCATTTCCCCTATGTATTTGTTCTTAAAATATTTCCGAACTCGCCTGTGTATGATTTTGCTATACAGAATGGGGTTTCGAAGGAAGCCATCGAGAAGTCTATTAAATATGCCTACCATGAGGTTTCTGATACGTTGCCCTTTCCAAAAGAATTTTCAATTATGTATCAATCGCGTGTTTTTAATGAATACATATTAAATAAAGAAAGATTACTGCATGTTTTACCATATCAAATGAAATTGTTAACAGAGGTAGAATTTTTAAATCAATACGATATTTACTTCCCTCAAGGGATTAATAGTATGAGTGATTTGCTAAAGACTCTTAATATTCGAGAGGAAGAGTTGGGTGAGATTAGCTTTCGGCCTGAAGATACGGAGATTGCTGCTGAATTTTCGCAAAACATAAAACAGTTCTTTCCAGTAAACAATAAGAAAGAAGACGCATTAAAAGTTATGTTGATTGATGTGTCTCAGTTATTTACCACAGATAGCGAACGGCATAATAATTTAAATGAAGAACCTTTGGGTTTGATGTATTTGCTGACGAGTTTAAATGAAACATTTAAAGAAACGTTAAGCGGAAGGATAATTAAGCCGGTAGTTGATTTTAACAGCTTCCAAGAGTTGCAGCAGATTCTAGAAGACTTTCAGCCGGACGTCATTGGCATTCGTAGCTTATCTGCCTATAAGGATTTTTTTCATCAAACAATTGCACATATACGCTATTGGGGAATAACCGTTCCAATCATAACTGGTGGGCCATATGCAGCGAGTAGTTATAAGACCTTATTGCAGGATCGCAATATAGACGTTGCGGTCATTGGAGAAGGGGAAGCAACATTTAATCAGCTTATAAATGAAATCATTAAGCATAATAAACAACTACCTTCCAGAGACGTACTTGCAAAAATTGCTGGTATCGCTTTTGTTAAGGAACGTGGGGAGGTAACTTTTCTTGGCATGAACTTACTGGTGTTGATCGACCAGCTAGAATTAGCGAAGGTAGATAAAATGACGTTGCCAAGTGTTCATAACCCCAATGATCTAAGCTATATTACTTACACTTCTGGAACAACCGGGTTACCAAAAGGAATCATGATTGAGCAGGCCGGTCTGATAAACATATTTAAGAACTGGATACAGGAATACCGATTACTCGATTCTCAGATAAATGTTTTACAAATTGCAGGTTTTTCTTTTGATGTATTTATCGGAGATTTTTTAAAAGCATTGATGACCGGAGGTTGTTTGGTGATAGCGGATGAATCGCAACGAAAAGATTTGTCTAAATTGGCCGAATTAATTCAAAAGGAACACATTACCCTGATTGAATCGACTCCAAATTTTGTTGGATTAATTATCAATTATCTGGTTCGGATGGAATTGCTGTTTGAAAGTCTTCGTATGCTTATTATCGGTGGAGAAAGTGCGTCGATAGATATGTATCGTGATTTGTTAATTAAAACAAAGGGCAAGGTTCGCGTGATTAATGGCTATGGTGTATCGGAGGGAACGATTGAGAGCTGTATTTATGAAGCCAGCTTTATTGATTTTTTTCAAAAAGGAAACTGTCCCATTGGAAAACCTTTTCCAGGAGTAGATGCCTATATTGTAAAAGAGGATATGAGTTTAGCCGATGAAGAAGAGGGGGAGCTCTATCTCGGAGGGTCGTCGGTTCTCAGGTCTTACATCAATGCGGCAGATGACTCTCAACAGCGAATAATTAAAAACCCATTTGGTTCGGGTCGTGTTTATCGAACAGGAGACCTAGTTATAAAACAATCGGATGGAAATATTATGTATGTTGGTCGAAAAGACGATCAAATAAAAATCAGGGGATATCGTATAGAGCCGGTTGAAATTGAAACTGTTTTAATGAACATTGAGGAGATTGATCGTTGTCTGGTTGTCGGGAGAAAAGGGAAGATTGTTGCCTATTATACGTCGCCAGAACCAATTGGAGAGGCAACATTGATCCAGGAGATTAAAACACATTTGCCAGATTACATGATGCCAGCATTTTTCGTGCATTTACAAAAATTTCCAATCAGTTCAAATGGAAAGATCGAACGGCGATCTTTGCCTCCTCCTGAAACCTTGAACACGAATGTTGAGGAAAGCAAAAACGAAACTCAGCTTGAAAAAGATCTAATACGGCTCTGGAAAACCGTCCTTAATATTAATGTCTTTAGTGTATATGACAGTTTTTTTGATTTAGGTGGGGATTCACTGGATTGTGTCAGAATTATTACCGAAATAAATTCACGAGGATATGATCTAAAAGTAACGGATGTTTATAATTATCGATCAATTCATGCACTTGCTGCATTTATGGAGAGTCAAAAGAAAATTCCAGTAGATAAAAAACACAGTTTGCACGAGATTAAAGTTCATCTTGAACAGGAGTTTAATACGGACGTGTCCTACAGAATAATGACAATTAAATTAATTGGTCTCTCCTATAATGTTTTGATTGTTAAAGATGCGAATAAACATAATGCTATTTGTGCCTACATGAATAAGCACTATTCCTTCGAATTACTGCCAAACTATATCTTTGAGAGTGAAGCTAGTGCCAATGAGTTTTTTTTATCGAGGATGGCAACAGAAACTGTTCCTGAAATACTAAAAGATTTAAGGCATAAAGAGATAATGTATAGTAACCAAATAGTGTCATCGAATATTCATTCTGAGTATGCCAACCTATCTTATGAAAGTAATTTTAGAGCAATTTTTAGACAAGTATATTTTTTCGGACAGATTGTATTTGATAAAAGTGTTGATGAACATCAATTGAGTGGGGTCATTCGGGATGTATTCAAGGCCCAACGCTTATTGTGCAGTATTATTATTAAACAAAAAAATCATTTTTATTTCAGGGAATATGAGGTTCCGGAAAATTTAAGTATTCCGTATTTAGATTTATCTAAGAATAGTCCCACATTTAACTATAGTTTTATAACCGAAGTCTTAAATAAGTATTATCAGAAAATAGATAAATTAAGAGGATTTCCGTTTCGAGTGTTATTAATAAAAGCAGATTTGAAGCAATATTATATGGGCTTTTTAATGGATGAAGCGATTCATGACAAAGTGGGTGTTGATATATTTATGCAAACAGTTGTAAGCATTTTAGAAAACAGTCAAAAACAAGAGTCCAAGCATTATCGTGACTATATTTCATCCAATAATGCAGGTCCAAACGGAATCTCTTCAGAAGAGATTATAAGCTCTTATCATCTTCAAGACTTTGAGTCTTTTTCAAGGCAAGTTAAAAGAGCGTTTCTTTCAAATGCTGCAAGTAGACCGAGTATGTTTTCTATGCGGCATAAACTGACCGAATCAAATTTCCTAAGCAATCAATGGGAAAACTCCCTTAAGTTATTTGTCATGTTTTGCAAACAAATGCTAAATATTGATATGATTCCAATGGTTGTTGTTTATGATGCTCGGTCCTATGATCAGTTCGCATATCGAAATACAATCGGGGAGTTTATGGATTTTGTGCCAGTTTTAATTGATGCAAAAAAAATGGACATGGAGGAAATATCTCAAACAGTTAGAGATAGTCTCGATCTAGCAGCTCAGCATAATATTAATTTTATCAATATGTATCATAGTAAGGTATATCCTAAATCGTATCAAAAAGTTAAGAAGTTGGCTGAATCTTGTGTCGGTCCATTAAGTAAATCGGATTCTCTATTAATATTTCACTTTAGAACGGAACTGGATTCTAGCACTGAACTTCATCGAACAGAGCAGATTGGTTCTGAGGTATATCCATGGCTAAAGGGAATTTATTTTGGAATTACCGTACAAAATAATGAAGTCGTATTAAATTTGAATCTACCATTTCAAATGAACAAAACAGAGCTAAACCAATTTTTTAAAGATGAGATTGAAAACCTTTAAACACCAAAAAAGTCATTGTTAACGATAACTGGCAAACAGATGTAATAGACTAATCCTTCGTTTTGGGTATTTTCTAGATAGAATGATCCTTTCAAATACTCTTCAATTCCTTTTTTTATCATTAAACATCCAAGCCCGCTACCAGTTTTGCTAGAAGAAACATAAGCATTAAACATTTTATCAAAAATATTTTCGGATACACCGGGCCCATTATCCTTTATTATGATAACTGGGTCGTTATTATCATTATTGCTAAAATGCTCAGATGGGTAGTGTTCTTTAAACTGTGATAAAGGCATTGTTTTTATCGTTATAATTTTTTCTCTTCTATTGTAGGCACAGAATGCATCGTAAGAATTTTTGAAAATATTATTAAGAATTTGATAACACAATATCGTTTTGTCTGTTGGGAAATTATGGGGATAATTTAACTCTAATTGAAAATCGACATCAGTGTAGAACAACGTTTGAACGGTATTAATGAGATTGGTAATTAGCTGATCAATATTTTGGACTGCGATGCGTATGTCGATATTCTCTGCTTTCACAAAATTAAATAGAATTATTTGGTTGGCACCAAAAATAGTTGCACACTTCATTAAGCTTTTGTTTAACTTAGTGGCTTCTTCAATTTTTCCGTTTTGGAGGAATTCGTTAATAATCTCAGGGTATTGCATGACAGGCATTAATAAATTTTTCTGATCATGTACAAGTCCTGCGACTGTTTGGTTCCGAACGCTAAGCAACTCGCCTTTTTTATGTTCCAACATAAGGTTGTAAGCAGTGGTTGCTGACCATAAGGTGCTTTTTATCATTTCTATTTCATCTTTATGGTCTTTAATAATATATCCGTGAGGACGGAACTTTTTATATACTTCGTATCCATCACCGTAGTATTCTTGGAAAGCAGTTATAAAAATAATGGGGATGTGCTCGTTGATCTCTTTAATTATATTAAACAACTCAAAGCCATCCATGTCCGGCATACGGATATCAGTTACAATTGCTTTTATGGTGTCCATATTATCTTTATAGAATTGGATGCTATTTTTTCCGCTATTAAATGTATGCACTAAGTATTCGTTGCTTAAAATTTTCTTGATTGAAATTAATTGGCTAGGGTCATCATCAACAACAATAATTTCTATAAGGTTTTTGTTCCGGTTTAGTTTATCGTCAATTAATCTAGCAATATCGTGTTGCATAGGAGCCTTCTTTTTGTAATAAAATTTGTCTAAAGGTTGAGATGAAATCGTCTTTGAACCAAGGTTTAATAATAAACGCGGAGGCTCCAAAATCTTTTGCTTTGTTTAAGTTGGCTGGGGATGGATTAGCTGAGATAACAAATATTTTAATTTTTTCACTAATCATCTTAATTTCCGGAATAAGATCAAGCCCATTATGTCGCTTTATGTTAATGTCGAGGGTCACAAAATCTAAATTTTCGCTATAACTTTGAATATAATCAAGGCAGGTATTATAGTCGTTGCTGACTCCGAGGATATTGATATTTAATTTAGCTAGGGTATTCTTTATTAAATTAGCGGTATCGATAAAGTCATCTACTACATAACCAAAAAATCTTGATTTGTCAGGTTTGACAATTGAGTCCTCAGTAGCAAAAAAGGTGTTGCCCATATATCTTTCCTCAATTATGTGTTGAATAGTAATACATAATAATAGTTACCCGAAAAACTGGATAATAAACATGGCTTATTCTCGATATAAAACATAATAAATTGGTACAACTTAATAATACTTAAAGTTTTAGTGTTTTGCAATAACTTACAAACTAATTTTGTGAATACCTGCTCCCATTTCATTAGCACAATATACTGGTTATAATAAAATAGTATGAGAATTGAAAAAAAAGGCAGTAAAGATCAGACCCTGACAAAAATTCAAAAATCAATGTGGATGGAGCAAATGCTTTCACCTCTGAGTCCCTTGCTAAATATTGCTGGATTTATGGTGATAAAAGGCAGTATTCATCATGCAACGTTTAACCGAGCGTTAAATCTGGTTTTAGAACAGAATGATATATTTAGTATGGTATTTAATGAAAAATTAAATGAACCCTATTTTCAACTTAAATCCAAAAACAAATATAACGTGAAGGTGATTGACCTGTCTTCAAGCGTGAATGCAAAAGAATCATGTATGGAAAGCATGAGTCAGGATAAGCAATGCTCTTTTGATATGAAAGGAAAGCAGTTATTTAGAACGATTTTGTATAAAATTAACTCAGACGAATATATCTGGTATTTTGTGATGCACCATATTCTAATGGATTCATGGGGTGTCTCACAGTTTGTACAGTCTGTTTCAAGAGCCTACTCTTCAATGATCAAAAAAGAGAAACCGAGTTTAGCAGAACTTTCTTATCTAGATTTTGCGTTTGATGAATCGACGTATCTTAAATCTGATACATACGAAAGAGATAGCGTTTATTGGCAAGAAAAGGCGCAGAATTTACCTGATCCAATCTTTATGCTAAAGGGATCATTAAAAGATTCTAATCACTTGATCCGTCGTTCCTTAAAACTCAATCGAGAAATTTATCGGAAAATAGAAACGTTTGTAGAAGAAAATAACTCTTCTATTTTCCATTATTTTCTTGGACTAATTGGCTTCTATTTTTGTAAACGTTATCAGGTAACTGAAACATTGTTTGCATACAATGTATTAAATAGACGAAATGATGCTTTTAAGAAGATGATGGGCTTATGTTTTAATACGTTGCCGTTCCGTTTTGTGTTTAATGAAGATGATACATTTCTTCAGGCTTTATCTGTTATAAAAAATGACTTAAAACAGGATTATCGTCATTATCGATTTCCTTCTGGAGAGATATATAAAGAGAATGCTTTTCTGGATGGGGGGAGAGAAAGTATCGTTATATCCTATGAAAAACCGAATTTTGATGTCTTGTTTGATCGGAATAAAACAGAAATACATATGCTCCCGGGGGAGATCGCCAGAAATGCACTATCTATCTATATTCGTGAATATCATAAAGAATGCCAAGTTGTCATCGACTTTGATTTTGATGTACGATATTTTGATGATTTTGAAACAGATCAGATTGTTAATCATATTGAGAATTTAACTCATCGGCATATTCATAATTCCCAGGACGACTTGTTTCGTTTAAAGATATTGTCGGAAGAAGATCAACACACCATCCTTTATCATTTTAATTCTGATTATGATGTTCAACAAAGAGAACAGACAGTTGTTGAACTATTTGAGGAACAAGTATTAAAAACTCCCGACAATATCGCGTTGATTGTTGGTGAGCGAAAGATTAATTATAAAGAACTAAACGCAGACGCAAATAAAATAGCCCATCACCTTCGGGAAAAAGGTGTTAGGACTGATTCGATAGTTGGGATTATGTTAGATTATACCGCTGATATGGTTTCTAGTATTCTCGGTGTACTAAAAGCTGGTGGGGCATATTTGCCAATCGATCCCAAGTATCCAGAGAAGAGAATTAATACGATGTTACAGCAGAGTGGTTGTGAGTGTCTACTTACTGAGAATGAATATAGTGTCTATGATGCATGGACCGTTCCTTATATTATTACCGTATTGGATGCGAAGAATCAGCCGATGGTTAATCCTGATAGAGTCAATCACCCCTATAATTTAGCATACGTTATATTTACATCCGGATCTACTGGAGAGCCTAAGGGCGTTATGATTCAGCATATTAGTATTTTGAATGTCTTGAATGTTTGGACGGATGAATATAAGTTGCTTGAGCAGCCAATTGTTCTTCTTCAAATGTCTTCGTTTGCCCACGACGTTTTCTCTGGCAACTGGATCAAAGCGCTTCTGACGGGTGGAACTCTGATTTTGTGTTCTTTTGAGCAGAGACAAAGCTATTTTAAAATGCATAAATTATTGTCTCAATATAACGTTTCCATGTTTGATACAACACCCTCAATAATTATCCCATTTATAGAGTTTATAAAGGAAACCGGAAACGATATGGCTAGCGTAAAGACCATTATTTTGGGTTCAGATATTTGTTCGCTGGATGATTATAGACGATTATCTAGCGAGTATGGGAAAAAAATTGATATTTATAACAGTTATGGGGTGACAGAGGCAACAATATATAGTTCACATTACAAACGTTATTTAGACAATATTCCAAAGCGAGGTAATTTGCCTATCGGAAAGCCATTCAAGAATACGCAGTTTTATATTTTAAATGAAAAAATGGAGCCTGTTCCAATGGGAGTGAGAGGGGAATTGTATCTCGGAGGGAAAAGTCTCTCGTGTGGATACATTAATCGTCCAGACCTAACAGAGGCAAAGTTTATACAAAATCCCTATCGTGAAGGAGAACAGATTTATAAAACCGGAGATGTGGCCCGATGGTTAAGTGACGGAACGGTAGAATTTCTTGGCAGAATGGATTTTCAAATTAAGCTCCGAGGGTATCGGATAGAGGCGGGGGAAGTAGAGCATGAACTTAATCGTCATATCCATGTAATAAAAAGCGTTGTTGTCTGTAAACAAACGGATCGAAGAAAAGCGCAATTAGTTGCCTATTATGAATCAAAAACAACAATTTTAGCCGAAGAATTAAGAGAATTATTAAGGGAGAATTTGCCTGAATACATGATCCCTTCGGTATTTATTCGGGTTAGCGAAATACCTATCAGCGAGAATGGTAAAGTGAATAGAAAACGACTAACAGATATTGTTGGTGATGAACCAGAAATGATACAAAAAGTTATGCCAAAGAACCCAGTACAACAACATATCTTAGACGTTTGGGAGTTGGTATTGGAAAGAAAAGGTATTAGTATTGAAGACGATTTTTTTGAGCTGGGTGGTGATTCCTTGGATGCAATTAAGATATCGACAAAACTTGAAGAAACCGGTATCCATTGCCAGGCAACCGACCTGTATTTCTATCGAAATATTAATGACCTAGAACGAAGTCTCAGCAAGGAACAATTAGG
>MFRH01000067.1:20088-30405 GCA_001783275.1 Candidatus Margulisbacteria bacterium GWF2_35_9 | reverse complement strand
AGGACAAATATCCCTCGCCCGAACCTAGCTCACAGACCAGCCCATTCGGAACATCCAAATCTTGATCTAGATCGTTAAGTCGCTCAATTATTTTTCTTACATTCTCTGCATTGGCATATTTGCTTATCAGTTTTGGGACATAATATGGCACAATCTCTTTCCCATTACATACAATCGCACCCTTTTCAAAAAGTGTATCAATTATCTCGGGTGACTGTATAGAAAATTTATTTGCTAACATATAGTGCAGTATCGAGCGATGACTTTTATCCACTTGCTGATAGCACTGTTCTATGTCCGGAAATGCCATCATATTTTCAACTAAACTCTTATTTCGCGCTTTAATCGCTGTGATCATGGCGTATAACCAGCTGTCTTTCGTGGATTGAGCTAAAAGAGAAGAGGCATCAATTGTATTAGGACTGTAACTCAACACATATATATTGCCTGCAACCCATTGATTCTTTTCTTTTCTTAGATTTTCATTTTTTAAAATCTTTACAACAAATCCATTCTCAATGGCTAGTTTTATAATATAACTCGGGTTATGTTGATACCTTCCCGTTTTTTTTAGCTGATAATCGTCATCCTCCGTGCCATATTCTGTTGAAAATATGAACACGGCATTCTCGTTTGCACGAGAAGATATCTGCTTAAATAACGCTTCTAATTTCCCATAATATACCAGCGTATCCCCTGCAATAAATAAATCATATTTTTGCTCATTTTTTTCTAAGTAATGCTCAATATCGTCTACAAGCAAATCATTATAAACATTCTTCTCTTTCGCTATCTCAATCATATTCTGAGCGATGTCGATTCCCAAAATCTCTCCCACATAATCGTTTAACAACAAGCCACATAAGCCCGTACCACAACCTAAATCGATCACTTTTGCAAATTTTCTGTTTTGAAAATGCGCTTCAAAAACAGCTTTAAATGTCTTTGGGACTGAGTACTCAAGGTTCCCCAGTAGTTCCTTTTCAAATGAAAAGGCGTATTGGTTAAATAATCGTTGCATATATTGTGGTGGGGCTTTAGGTTTATCCCCACCGGTAAGAGTCGCTATCTCAAACTTAGCCACTTCATCACTCGGATTAATTTCTAATATTTGTTTAAATGCGTTTAATGCCTTAGAAAATTTCTCTTCAATTTTATAGAACACACCCAAATTATGAAGCGCAAGATAATCTTTCGGAGAAATCTCTATAATTCTTTCAAAATACTCAATGGCTTTATTGATATTACCTTTTCGACGACTTAGTAAGCCTAAACTTGATAGTGCTCTGGTATCCTTTGGATTAATTTTAAGCGCTTTATTATAGAGTTTTATTGCTTTCTCAATTTCACTTTGATCCTCATATGTCTTAGCTAAATAACTGTGAGCATTCGCATTATTTTTATCCAATTTAATTATTTTTTTAAAAAATTCTTCTGCTTTTTTAAAATTTTGTTTCTTTCGATAAATTGCCCCAAGATTCAGCAACACATTTACATCGTCAGGATTAATTTTAAGTGCTTTGTTAAAATACGTCATACTCTTATCTTCATCTTTTAGTCGCCCAAAGATAATCCCTAAATTATTATTTGCATTCGAATCTTCTGGATAATTAACTAGGATTTCCTCATAGAGCGTCTTAGCTTCTTCGTATTGATGTTTTGAAGATAAAATCAGTGCATACAACTCTTTAATATCATGACTATCGCTGTCTTTGCTTAGAACTTCTTTGCAAATCATTTCTGCTTCACTCACTCGTCCCATCTGTAGAAACATATGCGCTTTCTGAAATTCTGTTGGAGGCGGTGGCAACGGAGGAGTTGGATTAACAGGGCCTTTCCCCTGTACAGGTAATTGATTAGCAGAGTTTACGCCTTTAGTCATGTCTTTCCCTCCGAACATTTTTTCCTATTATACCTTGCTTTAGTCATATTTTTTCTAAAATCTCCCTTTTTTGGCCTCCTTTATCAAAGGAGGTGCCTTATGGGCGGAGGATTATCGAATATTATACCAATTATATATTATTATTTTTTGCCTGAAGATCATTTTATACTTGTTTTTCTAATCCCCTTGTCGCTTCGCGACATCCCCCTTTGATAAAGAGGGCAATATTTGCAGACAGTTCCATTCGATCTCTTCTCTCGCTTTTTCAATATTATTTAACACTAAGTCATTCTTAATCCTTAAAACAACTATCCCTAATTTTTTAAACACCAAGGATCGTTCACGATCATATTCAACTCTTTCTAAATGACTACTACCATCTACTTCAATAACCAGTTTTAATTTAGCACAATAAAAATCAGCAATATAATTATCAATTACCCTCTGCCTTAAAAAACGCAATCTCAATAATTGATCCTTAGAAAGAACCTCATACCATAGTTTTTTCTCTGCAGTGTTCATATTCTTTCTAAAATCTCGAGCACGTTCCTTAAGTTTTTTATTCCTTTTTAGTAATATTGTCACAAGACCTTTCTCACTTTTTTAGCCTCCTTTATCAAAGGAGGTGCCCGATGGGCGGAGGATTATCAAATATTATACCAAATATATTATTATTTTTTGCCTGAAGATCATTTTATGCTTGTTTTCAATAATTAATTTATTTACAATATTATTAGATCAAATACATTTAAATAGATCAAAACTGGGAGGTAAGTCATGCGAAAGTATATAACTGTAGCTTGGTACGGCATCATTAGTTGGGCAATCCCCTTTATTGTTTCCTTTGCTTTCTTTGACATGAAAACAAAAGCTCTGACCATTGATGAAATGTATTTTAAATCCATTATGATCGTCCTTGGTGGTTTAGTCGGATGTCTTCTCCTCATTCGTTTTTTTCATCTTATTGAGGACTTTTACATAAAAGAAGGCTTTATTGCCGGAATCATTATGATGAGCATAAACCTACTCCTCGATGTCATCATTCTACTTCCAATGTCAAAAATGCCATTTATTTTATATTACCAACAAATTGGTATGCGCTACTTACTTATCCCTATTATTGCAACCACAATGGGAATGGCAATTCAAGATAAATAATCTCGGTATAAGACAGGCTCTGAAACGAGTCTGTCTTATTTCAAAACAAAATTCTATGACACTATTCATTTCTTGATTTTACAAACGCTAACTAAACAGCTACAATGTAGGACTTGTTAGAAAATATACACGAAGAGAATGAGTAGTAATGAAGCAAGATAAAATAAGAAATGTCGCCATCATCGCCCACGTTGACCACGGAAAAACCACCCTAGTTGATGAACTGTTCAGACAAAGCGGACTATTTAGATCCAACCAAGAAGTTGCAGTAAGACTTATGGACTCCATGGACTTAGAAAAAGAACGTGGAATAACCATTATGGCAAAAAACGGTTCATGTACTTACAATCATCATCATATAAATATTATCGATACTCCCGGTCATGCCGATTTTGGTGGCGAAGTTGAACGAGTGCTCTATATGGCAGATGGAGTGTTGTTTCTTGTAGATGCAGCAGAAGGCCCCATGCCACAATCCTATTTTGTACTCAAAAAAGCCGTTGCTAAAAACCTTCCAGTAATTGTAGTCGTTAACAAAATAGATAAACCCGCTGCACGTTGTGAATGGGTTGTTGATCAGGTATTTGATCTGCTTGTCAGTTTAAATGCACCCGATCACATTCTGGATTTTCCTATTATCTATGCATCCTCAAAAGAAGGCCATGCCAGTTTTGACTTCAAAAAACCAAGCAACAATATCTTTACGATTTTTGACGAAATTATTCGCTATATCCCCGCTCCTAGCGGAGACCCAGACGGCCCACTTCAAATGCTCGTCAGCTCGCTTAATTATTCACCTTTTCTGGGTCGTTTAGCTATTGGGAAAATTACATCCGGTAAAATAAAAATCAATCAGGATGTTGTAATCGCACAGGAAAAACGAATTATTTCCTCATCAAGAATTACAAAGCTTTATAAGTTTAAATCCAATCAACAGGTTGAAATCCCTTCTGCCAGTTCGGGTGATATAATTGCAATCGCTGGAATTCCGGATATTAAAGTGGGAGAAACGATAACCGACCCATTAAACCCAATTCCATTACCCTATACCCCCGTTGATCCACCCACAATTTCCATGAATTTTCTACCCAATGATTCTCCTTTTGCAGGCAAAGAAGGAACCTTTGTTACCTCTCGCCATTTAAAAGAACGATTAGAAAGAGAACTTCTTTCAGATGTTGCACTTCAAGTTGCTCCTCTGAGTACTGAAACAGGTTACAAAGTCTCTGGGCGAGGAGAATTGCATCTCTCTATATTAATTGAAAAAATGAGACGCGAAGGATATGAGTTCCAAGTATCAAAACCCAGTGTTATCTACAAGCTTGAGCATGGAAAAAAACTGGAGCCATATGAAGAATTAACCATCGATGTGCATGAGGAACATATGGGAAAAGTAATTGAAAGCCTTGGAATCCGAAAAGGACAGTTGCAAGAAATCTCTCAAGATAACAATATGTCGCGTTTAAAGTATTTAATTCCAACCCGTGGTTTGCTCGGTTATTATTCTCAATTTATGACAGAAACCAAAGGACTTGGAACTCTCAGCTACATATTCAATGCTTATGGACCCTTCTCAGGAGAAATTAAATCTCGTAAAACTGGAGTACTCATTTCAAAGGAAACATGCACCACAGTTGCATATGCATTATTTAATCTTCAAGAAAGAGGAACCCTCTTTATGGGACCAGGTGAAAACATTTACGGAGGCCAGATTATTGGCGAATGTGCGCGAGAAACCGATATGGTAGTTAATCCATCAAAAGGAAAGAAACTCACCAACGTTCGAGCATCCGGCACCGATGAAGCGGTTACGCTCACTCCTTACAGGTCGTTAAGCCTAGAACAATACATTGCGTATATCAGTGATGATGAATTAATTGAGCTAACTCCAAAGTCGATTCGTATGCGAAAAATTCATCTTTCTGAGAATGATCGCAAGGTTCAAAACAAGAAATACTAATTTTTTTATTTCATAAAATCCGTAGAGACCTTTTATTTCCTAAGTTTTTTTGTCATTTATGTTTGATATTTTTTTTATTCTAGTATATATTAACAATTGTAGTACAATTTTTATGGAGGTGTTAACAATGAACAAGGGACAATTAATAGACAGCGTAGCAAGTGATACAAATCTAAAAAAGACTGATATAACAAAAATATTAGATTCTTTATTAGAAAACATTCAAGGTTCACTAAAAAAAGGTGACGATGTTGCTTTAGTAGGATTCGGAACATGGAAGAAAAAAAGCAGAGCAGCAAGAAAAGGTAGAAATCCTCAAACTGGAAAAGAAATTAAGATTCCAGCAAGAAACGTAGTTGTTTTCAGCTCAGGAAAAGCACTTAAAGACGGCGTTAACTAGTATTTTTAACAACGTTTAAAAATAAAAGCCCCCAGTATTAATTGGGGGCTTTTATTTTTCCGGCTTCTCAGGGGGGAGGAGAGTTTAACCGGGGAATAATCATAAGTTCTGATTATTTAATTTTTATTTCAATTTCTTTTTGTATCTGTTTTTCTGGTTTAGGAACCGTCACCTCTAGCACACCGTCTTTAAACTGAGCATCAATTTTTTCAGTATCAACACCCTCAGGCAATGTAAAACTTCGACTAAACTTTCCATAACTGACTTCTCGAGATATATACGTCTCTTTATCCTCATTTTTTTCATTTTTTCTTTCACCAGATATTGTTAGCACATTATCCTTAAACGCTAACGATATTTCATCCTTGCTTATGCCTGGAACATCGAGTGCTATCAAATAACTATTTTCTTTTCCAATAATATTCGCTTTCGGATAATTCCCTGAAGTTTTAACTGAACAATCCTTTCCTAAAAGTGAATCAAACAAACTATTTAAATTCCAATCCACAAAATCAAAATCTGCAGGTCTTTTATATGTTACTAATGCCATTTTTAACTCCTTATTATTTTATTTATTTTTAGGCGCCTGTATTTTTCAAATACTCTATGCAATAGTTTTGCCAGATAAATATTTCCAGCAATCGTTGAGAAGCCACTAGGTAAAGATTAATTTAACTCATCTTTATGTCTATATTTTAAATTATTAAATGTATATATTTTGGACATTTCCATTATAAAACAGTGTGTTTTGTTTTTAATGACATACAAAATAATCTTGATTTAATAATATTTTCTGATACTGTAATAACATAGAAACTCTAAGAATAGCTTATCCTTGAGCCAAATCTTAGACAGATCTAACTGAAAGGATTATTGCCGTTTAACAACATCTTTTATGAAAAAACTGAAAATAATGGTTGTAGATGATGATGAAACTAGCGTTGAGATGATTTGCGCAATTTTATCTAAATATGGAACCTGTGATAAATATTATGAGGGACTAAAAGCGGTCAACGCCTTTGAAAGATCTCTTGAAGAGAATAAGCCTTACGACCTCGTCACACTCGACTTGGCAATGCCGGAAATGAATGGAATTGAGGTATTAGCAGGCATGAGAGATCTTGAGCTTGATTACGGTGTTGATTTATTGGATCAATCAAACATAATAATGATAACCATCTTAAATGAACCCATTGCGTATAATGCAGCTCAAGCGGCAGAGTGCACCGATTATATTGTCAAACCATTAAATAAAGAAAGATTACTTAATCGGTTAAGAATATTAGGAATAATAGAAGAAGACTAGTCTGCTCAATTAATTCTTGGGGTGAAATAATAATCGAGCATATAGGTACGTCACAAACTCTTCAATAATGGCTTTTACTCCGTTACTACTTTCCCACCAATGTAATGGATCATACGAATTATTAGGAACAGAAACAATACCAACTTTAACCTTACTAGGAAACGCCATTTTATATAACATCCAGCTTCGACGGCCATGTGCACCCACTGAATAGAGGTTAACCGCTTTAATCTCTAGATGCGTATTCTTCAGCCAATCCCAAACCGACAGAGCTGAAGAATAAGTTCTATCACGAGACACATCTGGAGCCGAAACGGCGACAACCACTTCACTCGATACTCCTAGTCTAATTAATTTCGCTGCTGCATCCGTTGCAAAAGTATGCAGTACCTTAGATCCCGGTGTAATTGATCCACCCGTAGTAATAATCAGCCGATATCGCTTACTTTGAAAGTCCTTCGCAACTTTTTCTAACACATAATTCGGAAGCCACCCCTCTACAATCATTATGTTACTATTCACTAATTTTACAGGGGCAAGAAATGGGTGTATCCGGATAAAAAGAACTGTATTAAATAAAATAATTGCAAAAAGAATTAATATCCATCCCCTAATAGTTGGGCGTAAACACTCTTTCTTCCTTAATAAACCATAAAATAATTTTTTAGTATCCATCTTTCGTTTATTATATACTAAGACTAAAATGATTTGCATAAAAAATCATTTTAGTCTTAGTATCTTTTAAATTATTTAGAAATCAATTATTTTTAATTGATATTAGCTACAATTCTTTGGAAATTTTGTTATTATAGATATTATGAAAAGTACTATTGGTATAGCCATTTTAATCTCGTTCTTGTCCTTTTTCTTTTATTCTTTTGATGGATTTTCCACATTAGATAATAAATTATATGACCGTCATTTCCAAAAACAATTACTTCAATCACAAGAGAATTCTGTTATGATAGTCGCTATTGATGATGACTCTCTTAATGCTGTTAAAGAATGGCCCTGGTCAAGAAAGATCTTTGCTGACGTTGTAAATGTATTAAATAAGGGAAAGGCAAAGATTATTGGCTTTGATATAAACTTTGACACCTATACAAAATTTAACCCAATAGATAATGCCGTTTTCAATCATGCAATAAATGCTCACAAGAATGTAATAATGGGGAGACGGATTAAAGTTTATAATAAAAAAACATCTTTTTTGAATCCAAATAATAAATCCATTCAATCAAAACAAGCGGCCATCCTTCATCAATACTACGATTCTGATTATTCAGTTCGACGAACAAGCTTGCTGACAAATATTAATAACCTAGTTTATCCAAGTTTCGCTCTTGAGATAGCAACTTCCTACTTAGGTATTTTGTTAAATAGCAACACGCTATCAATTCAAAATAATACTCTTCAAATCGATAACTTTAACATCCCCCTAGATAAACAAAACAAGATGTTAATAAACTATACCTCTCCAACCAGCCCTATTCCTATTATCCCATTACATATAATGTTAGACCCTAAATTTTTAGACTACAATCCAAAGATTTTTGAGAATAAAGTTGTTTTAATTGGAGCCACTGCAACCGAGCTACACGATATCTATCCCACTCCTATCTCATTAACAATGGAAGGAATAGAAATACAGGCCAACATCATCCAAAGCATTATCAATAAGAAGTTCATTAAAACAATCCCACATTTATTTTATATGCTCATTATTTTTATTCCGTCTCTAATCATTTCAATTATTAATAGGAAGCTACGAATCGTTGGCGGTTTTTTTTCTTTTATCCTAATTACGTATAGCTTAATCGTATCGTCTGGGTTTTGCTTCCAAAATTCTTATATTTTAAATATCTCCGCACCCATATTTTCCCTATTGCTCACGTACCTAGTAAGTATTATTTATCGTTTTTTAGTTGAAGAAAAAGAGAAAAAAGAAATTAAACAAGCCTTTAACCAATATGTTTCACCAAATATAGTTAAAAAAATTCTTTCTGATAAGAACAAATTCAGTCTTTCTGTAGAAAAAAAAGAAGCAAGTATTTTGTTTATTGATATTCGGAATTTCACATCGTTTAGTGAAAGTCATTCTCCAGAAGAAATAGTGAGCCAATTGAATGAATTTTTAGATGCGATGACCGAAGTTATTTTTGCATTTGATGGAACTCTCGATAAATTCATAGGTGATTCAGTAATGGCTGTCTGGGGTGCAACAATTGACCAAGAAGATCATGCGTTGTTAGCTGTTCAAGCTGGATTAAGACAACTAACAGCACTATCTCAATTACAAGAAAAATGGAAAAGCGAAGGAAAAACCATCCTTGATGTCGGAATTGGAATATGTACCGGCGAAGTTGTCGCAGGAAATATTGGTGCTCACAAATATAAAGACCATACTGTGATAGGCGACTCTGTTAATTTAGCATCCATCATTCAGAGACAAACGCGTGAAGTTACAAAAGAACGTGGATTTATTTGTCGATTTTTAATCAGCGATTCTACCAATAAGCGAGTTCGAGACAAAATTGAGACAGAATTTATTGGAGAAATCTCTCTAAAAGGTAAAAAAGAAAAAGAAAAAATATGGGAAGTCAGTCGATCAAAAAGTATAACATAACTTTATTTATGATTTAAAGTATCCATAATTTTACGAATAAACGTTCTCTTAATCTCTGTTTCATAATACACTTCCTGATCTTCCGCTTGCATCAATTCATTTGCTGAAGCCATCTTTATACTTTGTTGTAACTTCTCTCTTATATTGGTCATCGTTTCTTGTTTTATGGTTGTCTGCTTGGCAAATTCTTTAAATTCCTTCTGGCTTTGTTCCGATACAATAGTGCCTTTTTTCATATTTCCGGATTCATCTACAACCGTTTCATAACCTTGTTTAATGATCATCTCTTGTTTTGCTCCAACTACTTTTAGCTGGCCCTCATATGATGTGATTTTCCCAGACGGTGCTGAAAGTGCAAATAACGCATCCTGTTTTGGGATGGTAACGTACTTTGTTTTAACAGTAAATTGTTCTTCATCATTAGTACCTTTTACTAATTTTACCCAAATTTTCCCAACAGTTATTTTTAAATTTTTCCACACATCCTCTTGATTGTCATAGGATGCTGTTTGAATATTCACCTCAGAATTTGGATCCATTCGAAGCAGATGGCCTTCTTTAAAGAGTATCTCGCAATAAGATTCCTCAGCCGTTTTTATTTCATCATTTGCAGATAATTTTGTATGGAGTTTAATTTCTTCCCAATAAAATGAGTTACTTTTATGCCATAACACAACCCCTTTTAAAGAAACTACTTCTGCAAAGTAGCTTTCTTCTACGCAGAAGGAAACGCTCATCATTAAAACAAACCCCATAAAAAATATCTTTTTTTTATTAATCATTATTTTCACCCATTTTACACTAAATTATAGTTATCTTTCTTCAATTATAACAGACTCAGTGTTAACTTTTTCAAAAATATAATCAATTTCATTGTCTTCATAATCTAATATTTTATACTCTTGTACTATCGACTCAATTGGTCCCTTCTCGACAAAAGCTAAATATCCACCATATAACATCATTAAAACACCGGCCAATGCAC
>MFRH01000067.1:4154-20034 GCA_001783275.1 Candidatus Margulisbacteria bacterium GWF2_35_9 | reverse complement strand
TCATTTTTCTCTTTTTCTATGAGTTGTTTAAGCGCCTCAGCCGCCAATGCATTCATCTCAGGGATGGACCTAGTTGCATAAATTTTATCACGATACTGATTGAATCTTTTTTTGTAATCATTCTCAATGATATTTAGCTGATTCAGTAAACCTAGTCCTATATATGACACCCCAGTTATGAGGGTATCTGTTGATGATTGTCCCAATCCCAGAATAATAAGAGAACCGCCAGTTCCATATGCAACATTTGCATTGTGTTGAGTAATATAATGTTGATATATAGATATCGTTTCAAAAAAATCAACCACTGAAAATTCGCGATAATAATCAACCGACTTGCTAAAAGTTAAACTAATGAGTATTAATGAGAAGACGACTATTTTTTTCATTTTTATCATTCCTGTTTATTAATCGTTATTTTTAAGTATACAGGAACCCGATACTTCTTCCTATTCTATTTCTTGACAATATTCGCTTATGAACCCAACAATAATGATTATGATTAATGACTTAGTTTCTCAAATTTGTCAGTTCGGTGGTAAGCCTTACTATGTTGGTGGATATGTTCGGGATCTTCTCATGGGACTTCCAACCAAAGATATTGATATTGTGATTACAAACATAACTCAATCTGATCTGGAAAAAGCCCTTTTTCCATTTAAACCCAAATATTGCGGAGCTGTTTTTGGAGTATATAAAATAGAAAATTATGATATCGCGTTACCTCGTCTCGAAGTCTCAAGAGGAATCGGCCATACAGATTTTCATATTTCTATTCATAAGGATATTTCGCTTAATGATGATCTTGGTCGAAGAGATTTTTCAATAAACGCAATGGCAATGGATATTTTAACAGAGGAAATTATAGACCCCTATCAGGGACAAAAAGATCTAAAAAATAAAATAATTCGACAACTTAATACAAAAAGTATCGAAGAAGACTACTTGCGAGGTTTGCGAGCCATTCAGTTTTCTTCAAGGCTTAATTTTATTATTGAAGAAAAAACAGTAGAAAACATATTAAAATACCGATACTTACTTCCATCAATATCAGCTGAGAGAGTTCAACTAGAGCTCAATAAGCTCTTATTATCTAACAATCTATCTCTTGGGTTTAGCTATTTAGAAAAAACACATCTAATGGAAGATTTATATCCTCATCTTCATTCTCTTTATACGTCAAACCAAAGCTATTACAGAAAATTATTAGACACAATATCCCATTCAGAAAAGGATATTGAACTGCGATTATCACTACTCTTTAACCCTCTCCACATGACCACAAATCATCATCAACACAATATTTGTTCTACTGAGAGCCTTCATATCATTGAAAATAAGCTAAAAGATTTTAAATACAGCAATAAGATTATTTCGTCCGTTTTAACGCTAATATCTGATCCAATACTAGATGGCACAAATTTTGTCATAAAAAAAACACTTGGGCACTATGGATTAACAATGACGAAAAGAATGCTTTTATTCTACTATTATACAAGCGTCTTAAGCTGCTATAACGAGTTAAATTATACGCTTTCTTCACTTTATTCAGAACTTGAGCGTGTCATAAACTCCAATGAACCGAATACTCTTTCAGATCTAGCTGTAAATGGCTCAGATTTGATTTGCCTAGGTCTTTCAGGGAAAGACATTGGTATTACCCTTAATTATTTATTAGACTGTGTTTTAGAGAGTCCTGAGCTAAATACTAAAGAAACGCTATTCAAACTTGCAAAAACACATACTCGAAATTAGTTTAGCAGGGATTCAATAAATAAACAGATTACTGTTATTATATAAATAAGAAAAAAACTATTTTTGAGGGATTTATATGTGCATATTAGCCATTGATCAAGGTACGACTGGGACTACAACCATTTTATATAGCCAAACAGGTACTATCATCGACAAAGCATATCGTGAGTTTCCTCAGTATTATCCAAAACCAGGCTGGGTGGAACATAATGCCATGGAAATATGGCAGACAGTTTTAGATACTGTTCAGGAGATACTGGAACGTAATACTATAAAAATTGAGGCAATCGGTATTACTAACCAACGCGAGACTACAATATTGTGGGATAAACATACCCATGAACCACTCCATAATGCAATTGTTTGGCAGTGTCGACGAACCACTGAAATGTGCGACGAATTTAAACATTCAACAGAGATGATAACGGAAAAAACCGGGCTACCCTTGGATGCATACTTCAGCGCAACAAAAATTAAATGGCTTCTTAATAATGCTTCCAATGTAAGTCCTGACAATATTGTCTTTGGGACAATTGATACATGGTTAATTTGGAAACTGACAGGAGGACAAGTTCATGCGACAGATCATACAAACGCATCTAGAACCCTTTTATATAATATTGCTCAAAAAAAATGGGATGAGGACCTTCTGAATTTATTTAACATCCCAGCGTCTATTTTACCTGAGGTTAAGTGCTCAATAGACGCTTACGGAACGGTTCAATCGATTGCGAAGCTTCAAGGGGTTCCGATCTATGCCGTTGCAGGAGATCAACAAGCAGCACTATTCGGACAAACGTGTTTTCATCCCGGAATGATAAAGAATACCTACGGCACAGGTTGTTTTATGGTCATGAACACTGGCAACAATTTAATTCGATCTAAAAATGGATTGGTTACTACCCTAGCTGTTGATGGTAATGGGAATGCTTGCTATGCGCTCGAAGGCTCTATTTTTATAGCTGGAGCAGCAATTCAGTGGCTACGCGATGAGCTTAAGTTAATTGAAAAAGCGTCAGATAGTGAACAAATTGCATATAGCGTCGAAGATAACCATGGAGTGTATTTTGTTCCAGCATTTGTCGGGTTAGCTGCGCCCCACTGGAATATGGCTGCCCGCGGTACCATAACTGGATTAACTCGTGGGGCTAATAAAGCACATATTATTAGGGCTGCCTTAGAAGCAATGGCATATCAAAGTTATGATGTATTTACAATTATGCAAAATGAAATGAAAGTTGATGTTCCAAAATTAATGGTAGATGGTGGCGCCGTTATGAATAATTTTCTTATGCAATTTCAAGCAGATATACTTAATAAACCTGTCTTGGTACCAAATAATATTGAGTCAACATCCCTTGGAGTTGCAATGATGGCTGGATTAAAAGCAGGTATTTGGAGAAGTTATATCGACCTTGAGGCATTAAAACACTATGATAAAACATTTATTCCAACTATGAATGAACCCTCTCGACAGAAGTTAATTGATGGTTGGCATAAAGCACTGAAACAGACACTATTATTATAAAGGGGTCACGTTGAAGGATATAATTATTATCGGTGGTGGTATTATTGGAACAGCGATTGCTCAAGCCTTATGCAAATATGAGCTCGACATCCTGCTTATTGAAAAAGAGTGTGAATGTTCCTTTGGTGTATCTAAATCTAACAGCGGAATCATTCACACAGGTTTTCAATCAAAATATGGTTCCCTAAGTGCCACTTTGGCTGCCAGAGGAAACCAACTATACACTGATTTGTCCATTGATTTAGATTTTCCATTTCGACGAATCGGGGAACTAATTGTCGCTCATATTGATGAAAAGCAACAACTAGAGGATCTTTACAAAAATGGCTCTTTGATTGGCATCTCAGAAATGAAGATTGTAGATAGAGAGTGGTTAGCCATTCATGAACCAAACCTTTCTGAAACTATTTCGTTTGCTCTTCTTGGGAGTACAGCCGGTATAACAAATCCCTACGAAGCCTGTTATGCTTTTTTTGAAAACGCAAAAGCAAATAATGTTCAATTTAATTTAAGTGAAACTGTTGAAAATATATCTCAACTCAATGAACGTTGGGAAATTAGAACTAATATGTCAACTTATCAAACAAATTTTGTTATAAACTGTGCAGGTCTCTTTGCAGATAAGGTCTCTCAATTGGCAGACATTGAGTGTGAAACTATATTCCCTCGAAAAGGAGAGGAACTTCTATTAGACCGGCACGTTGGGGAGCTTTGTAAACATATTATTTTCCCTCTACCAAAGCCAAATACAAAAGGAATACTAATCATCCCGACAATTGATCATACTACAATGATAGGACCTACTGCAGAAGTTATTGATGATAAAGAGGATCTTCGCACAACAACAGCCTCAAAAGATCATATAATTAACTCAATTAAAGATCTGGGCCCTGTCATAGACCCTGCTACAATTATAACCGCCTTTTCAGGACTAAGACCAGCTACAAAATTAGGTGATTTTTATATCAATGAAGACAGAAAGGGTTTTATAAATCTCATTGGCATTCAATCTCCTGGATTAACCGCAGCGCCAGCAATTGGAGAATTTGTTACTAGCATTATCTCAAAAAACATTAAATTAACTATTAAAAAAACTTACATTTCAAAAAGGAAGTCTATTCCAAAAATACGTGACATGTCTGTTTCAGCTAAAAATACCCTAATCAAAAAAGATTCCGATTTTGGTACAATTATTTGTCGATGTGAAGAAGTCACAAAGGGTGAAATTCTCGAAGCTATCCGTCGAGGTGCCAAAACTCTTGATGGAATTAAATTCCGAACACGCTGTCAAATGGGCCGCTGTCATGGTTCCTTTTGCACGATGAAAATTATGGATATTATGCATGAAGAACTCGGCATTCCTTACAATGAAATTACCAAAAGAGGTCATGATAGCTATGTCACAATATAACCTGATTATTATTGGAGGTGGTCCCGCTGGAATGGCGACAGCCTATAGTGCGTCTCAATCGGGTTTAAATAAAATATTACTAATAGAGCGTCTTCCAAAACTGGGCGGGATTTTAAATCAATGCATTCACGAAGGATTTGGCCTTCACTATTTTAAAAAAGAACTAACCGGAACAGAGTATTCTGCAAAATATAGTGCCCTTTTAGAAGGAACATCCATCGAAATACTTACCTCTAGTTTTGTAACCGGAATAAGCGACAACAATAATGTTACTTATATAAACAGCAATGGAATTTCTACCGTATCAGGTAGAAAAATTGTTTTGGCAACTGGTTGTCGAGAGCGTACTAGAGAAATGCTAACAATTCCTGGCACTCGTCCATCTGGAATCTATACCGCAGGATTGTCTCAAGAAATGATTAATATTTATGGACAACTTCCCGGAAAGAGAGTCGTTATAGTCGGTTCAGGGGATATTGGATTAATTATGGCCCGCCGACTTACTTTAGAGGGATCAGCCGTCATTTTCTTGCTAGAGGTACGCCCAACTTTGGCTGGCCTAATTCGAAATAAAATTCAGTGTTTGGACGATTTTAATATACCCCTGTTATGTAACCATGAACTTCTTGAAGTATACGGCAAAAACAGAGTCTCAGGTATCCGATATCGTGATAACACAAGTCACCAAGAACATTATATAGACTGTGACACTCTTCTATTTTCTGTTGGACTCATTCCGGAAAACGACTTATTAAAAGCAACTCCTTCTTCTATTTGCAATGGCATCCGGTTAATTGGAAATGCCGAATATGTTCACGGTCTTGTTGATGAAGCAACAAAAGAGGCTGAAAAGCTTGGAAAAGAAATAGCAAAGGAGCTTATCCTATAATGACTACAGTGATCTGCATTATATGTCCAAATTCCTGTGAGTGCGTTGTAAATGATAATACTGTGTCAGGCGCAAAGTGTAAACGCGGGGTTTCTTTTTCCCTACAAGAGGTTTCACTACCGCTAAGAACAGTTACGTCCACTATTTGTTGTCAACTTATAGATAAAAGATTACGAATCCCAGTAAAAACAAAATCATCTGTTCCTATAAAAGACATCCCTCACATTATGAAAAGAATAAAACAGCTTGTTATATACCATAAACCAGAGCTAGGCGAGCTCATTATTAATAAGGATATTCTCATGGACACTATTCTAATAATCACGGGAACATAATATGACTCGGATTAAGGAATTCTCTCTAATTTCTAAAGATGGACTAACTCTATTTGGAAAAATCTGGCATACAGATTTATATGAAAATGGAATTATTTGTCTAATTCACGGAATTGGCGAACACTCAGGGAGATACGATCACCTAGCAAAAGCATTCAACAATATTGGTTACAGCGTTGCAGCAATCGACCTTCGAGGACACGGAAAATCAGACGGAAAAAGAGGGCACATACAATCGTACACAGCCATACTGAATGATATAACAATTTTGTTTAATTACGCTTGTAAACAATCATCTAAAAAAAAGTATATCTACGGCCATAGTTTAGGGGGTAATTTAGTTCTAAATTATATTTTAGAATTTCCGACTCATTTTTATGCAGCTATTGTTACAAGTCCCCTTTTACGCTTGGCTTTTATCCCACCAAAGTGGAAACTATATATGGCAACTCTTGTAAAAAGAGTTATTCCTAGCCTCTCCATGCCTACAAATTTAAAAATTTATGACCTGTCTCATGATCCACATGTTTTAGAGCTCTACAGAAAAGACCCTCTGGTTCACTCGCAAATATCCGCTAATACCTTCGTATCCTTTATTTCATCAGGCATTACAGCAATAAATAAAGCGCCAACACTCAAAATACCTTTACTCCTTATGCATGGAAGTCTAGATGCGATTACATCTCCACAAGCCAGTTTAGAATTTTCATATGCCGCCGGCTCGCTATGCTCTTTTAAGGAGTGGGCTGGGCTTTATCATGAGTTGCATAATGAGCTAGAAAAAGAAGATGTAATAAAATATATGTGTGATTGGCTACTTAGTTTATAGTTTTCTTAAAAACTCATAAAACAAATATTGTTGTGTATACAAAAAAACTTATTATAGAGAGGTATAATCAATATATTTTACTCATGAATTAAGTAGTTAAGCTATCAAACAGCTTTTTATTACTTCTCCCGCAATATCCATCAACGGAATTGTAACCGAAACTCCGCCTAATAAAACAGCTTCTTTTGGCATTCCATAAACGACACAACTGTCTTCATTTTGTGCAATCGTTTTTGCCCCAGCTTGTTTCATTTCAAGCATTCCCTTTGCTCCATCCTCGCCCATTCCTGTCATAATAACTCCGACAGCTTTATCTTTAAAATTTCGAGCAGCCGATTTAAATAAAACATCCACTGATGGACGATGTCGACTTACTAATGGTCCTGATTTTACTTCTACATAATGAAGAGCCCCATTACGGTTAACAAGCACATGACTGTGGCCTGGAGCGATTAAGACTTTTCCAGGTTCAATCAAGTCATTATCTTTTGCCTCTGATATATTTAAATCATAGGCTTTATTTAAATGATCAGCAAATGATTTTGTGAAATTCTCAGGCATGTGCTGAACAATAACTATTCCCGGGCAATTTGAAGGTAATCCCGCAAGGAACACCCTTATCGCCTCCGTCCCACCAGTGGAAGCACCAACAACTATAATCTTATCTTTAACAAAGATAGGTTTATTCAATTGTCTTATTGGTCTATCCGTTATTTTTTTTGAAGTATCTCTGACGTATTTACTAACATTTTTTACTTGTGCTGCAGCTTTAACAATATCAACAATCTGAATTTTAAATTCCATCATAGCTCTGTCATCTGATATATTGGGTTTTCTAACCACTTCGAGGGCACCATATCTCATCGCATCGATTACATATGCAGAACCTTCGGTCGTAAGTGAAGAGCAAATAACGATTGGAATGGGATTCTGTTCCATAATTATTTTTAAAAACGTAATACCATCCATCCTTGGCATTTCAATATCAAGAACAATCACGTCAGGAACTATTCTCTTCATTATTTCAGTCGCCTCATATGGATTTGGGGCAGTTCCAATAACTTCTAGGTGTGGGTCATCGTTAATACACTTAGACAATATATGCCTAATAATTGCGGAATCATCAACTATTAATACTTTTTTCTTCATACCTAATTCCTACTTATTGTATTTTTTTCTATAAATACAACCTGTTACTTTTTCCAAACTTGAACCAGAATACATTATTGTGTCTGCCGAACCAAATATAATATAACCACCAGTTAGTAACCTTTTGCTCATATTATCGATTACTTTTATTATCTCTGCATTTTGGAAATATATAAATACATTCCTACAGAATATTATATCAGCTTCACATACATCGTCAAAATGATCTTCCATTAAATTTAATACAAAATATTCAACCATATTTCTAATTTCGGGGGTAACTTTGATCAGATCCATCTTATCATTTTGACCTCTTAGAAGGTACTTTTTTTGGTACGCTAAAGAGATTGAATCCGCTTTGCTTACTGAGTATATCCCCTGTTGAGCTATACCAAGAGCATTAGTTGAAATGTCTGATGCAATAATTTTAATGTGTTTATTGATATGTTTGTCCCTCGTTAATAGTTCTTTAACTGTCATAGCTATAGAGTAAGGTTCTTCGCCAGTAGCACATGCGGCACTCCAAATAACAATTTCATTTTTTTTAGACTGCTCAATTATCTCAGGAAGAATTTTATCTTTTAAATTATCAAATTGTTCTGGGTCTCTAAAAAAATCTGTTTTATTTGTTGTTATGGCATTTATAAAATGTTTTGTTTCTTTATCTTTTCCTTCCGTGCTACTGATGTATTCACAATACTCATTAAATGATCTCATTCTAAGTTCCTTTAACCGATTTTGCAGTCTATTTTGAACCAGAATTCTCTTGGCTGGTATCATATATATTCCAAGTAGCGAATATATATACTTTTTTAAGAAATTAAAATCATCTTCACCTAGTACAACAAGGCCCATATTATGCTTTATTTCTCACAATAATTGCAACGATAGATGCTATTTCACTAATTATTTGATAGTCTTCAGATTTTTTTACGTAATTATCTTCAAGAAATAAAACCATCAAACCAATCATGGTGTCATTCGTTTTCATCGGGATACAATAATGACTTGGCACCAATATATCTTTATTTCGATCATGTTCGACCTTATTCATAATTTGTTCCCCACAAAAACACGTGTCACTCGAAATATTTTCACAAAATGTTAACAAATCCGAAGATATACCGCTTGACTCTCTTAGAACCATTTTTCCATTCGTGTCGTCAATGATATAAATGGCTCCCTTTTGCATAACACCCTCTATAATTGGTAAATCTATTATAAATTCAAGAATATCTTTTAATCGTTTATTGCTTTGGGTTTCACTAATAGCTAATTGTAGAATCGAGCTGATAATACTTTGTACAACACAACTTGTTTGGACCTGCCTCTTTGTATTATTTAAGTCGACTAAATTTCTTACTAATCCTCTTAATTCAAATATGTTAAACGGTTTTTTTAAAAAAGAACTCACTCCCAAGCTAAAACATTTTTCAATTTCATTATCACTACCATGCCCAGTTAAAACAACTATTGAAGATAGGTCATAGGGCATAACCTTAATTTTATCTAAAAAACCAAACCCATCTAAAATAGGCATCCTGAGGTCTAAAAGAACAACGACTGGATTATATTCAATATATTTTTGAAACCCTATCTCTCCGTTTTCAGCATATATAAAGTGATACTTCTCATCCTCTAGTGCATCAAAAACGCTTTCCTTAATAATAAACTCATCATCTATCACCAGTATTGTATTATTCATTTTTTCTCCCCTCATTTGATTGACTTCTTATTTGCAATAATGCCGGTAATTGTATAACAAAACATGTTTCCCCGCTATTGCTGGCATTATAATTAATACTACCACTATGATCGTTTATTATTCCATATACAATCGATAATCCAAGCCCTGTTCCCTTTCCAACAGGTTTAGTTGTATAAAACGGCTCGAATATTCTTTCAGCCTCTTCATTACTAATCCCAACACCGTTATCGGATAACTCAATTACAATTTTGTTATTTTTTTGTAGATAATATATGACAACTCTTATGCAGGCATTATTTTCTTTATCCTTTAAAGCATCTATTGAATTCTGGAACAGATTGATAAAGACCTGCTCCATCTGAGTAACATTTGCAAATATATCGGGTAGATCATTTTCTATATTTAGAATTAAATTGATACTATTTAACCGAATCCTTTCACCAATAAGTAGCAATGTATTCTCAAGGATAACTGCAATACTCACTTTTTGAAATTCAATATCATCATTTCGACCAAATATCCGCATATGTTTTATTATTTGATCAATTCTTTTGACCTGTTGTTTTGCAATAATCAGCTTATCCAACATTTTATCTCGATCCATATTCTCACTATTTATATTCTTCGAAATTAGTTGCAAATAGGTACTAATATAGGTTAATGGTTGATTTATTTCATGAGCAACCCCTGTCGATACTTCCCCTAGAGTGGCTAATTTTGATTGTGCTAATAGTTTTACCTGTAAAGATTTTTCCTCCTCTTCGATTCTTTTTTTCTCGCTAATATCCCTAAAGGTTACAACAACACCATTAATTTCAGGTTTATCTTCTAAATTATTCATTACGCCTTCAACCCATATAAATTCCGAATCACTTCTTTTAAATCGAATATCACTAAAACTTATTTTATTTAAATTTTTGCTTAACAATTCCATATATTGTTTATTAAATTCTTCGGATTCATCTTTATGAATATAATCCAATATACTTCTATTCACGATATCCTCTTTAGAATAACCCAATATGCTATTAATCGAGGGGCTTATATATTTAATTCGGCTCTTGGTATCGATAATTGCAATAATATCCGATGTATGTTCAATAATTGCTCTAAACTTCGTCTCACTCGTACGCAAATCTTCTTCTGCTATAAATTTTCTAATACTATTTCCAAGTTCTTTACCTATTATGGTCAACACTCTTTTGTCATCATTTAGAAACTGATATTTATATTGCTTACCTGCACAAATACTTCCAATAAGTTCATTATTAGACCTAATAGGTATAAAAACAAAAGATTTAACCCCACTCATTCGAATTAAGGCAGGAGTATCTGAGTTATCCTCCTCCCAATAAACTGGCTCTTTTTTTTCAAACATATCACGATAAGGCTGTCGATCAATATTGATGAACTTTATCATCTCAGCATACTCTGTTGAAACCCCTTCATATAGTATAAGCTTTGCATCTCTTGAATTCTTTTGTAACATAAAGACCCATCCAGCATCAAATTGTAAATACCTCATAATCCCTTTTTTTACTACTCTAAGCAAATCATCTAATGATGTAGTCGTGTTAATTTCAGAAATAATATGATTCAAAAATATTAGCTCGCTATTTCTTTTTGCTATTTCTTCTGTTTTAACCTTTGAATCTGTTATATTTCGATAAAAAGTAATGATGCTCAGCTCACTTTTATATTTTATTAAACCGATGGTAATCTTAACGTAAATTAACTTTTTATCCTTCCGATAAGCAATAATATCCTCAGTTGTAAGTGTCTCTCCTAAAATTACCTTTTCAAATAATTGATTTAAATAATCCACAAAAACACTCGGATGAATGATGTCTATTTTTTTATCAATTAATTCTTGCTCACTGTATCCCAGCATATTTTTAAATGAATCATTCGTAAATACAAAGGATTTACTTCTACCACTCATAATTGCAATACCATCAAAGGTTTTGCTCAGTATTTCTGATATTCGATTCTCATACTCTTTCAAATCGTCTCTTGCACTATTTTTTCCTGTTATATCTCTAATAAGTACAATCGTTGAACTATTACTCTGACCCTTACTTATCACGTTAATAAAAATTTCAACCTGATGCACTCTCCCGTTTTTGTTCTTAATTTCAGATTCATAGCCTGTTATATCTTTTTTTTCTAAAATACTTTCCTTAATTTTGTCTAATATATTACTGGCCTTTGATTTAACCCAAGTCACATTATTGTATATATTTTGCCCAATAACCTCTTTAGGGTCATATCCAAACACATCTTTCAACCGATCATTTACCTCAATAATACTGCCACTCTCATCTATAAAAAAAATAACATCTGGTGATTCATTAAATATTGTTACAAATTTACTATTATTTTCTTCCTCTATAGATAACAATACTTTTTCTTTGCTAGTATCCTTTGACACAATACAGATCTTATCTCCATCCAATATATTAATCGTTGCGATAAGGCTTTTCCAATCACCTTCTTTGGCTCTTACCCTAAACTCAACTCTTTCTGTTATCGCTGAAAACTCGTTGTTCCGTAAACTATTTTTCTTTTTTGTTATTAGATATTTGTTCAGAAAAGGAGTTAATCTTTTTTTATCTTCTAGATGTATAAGCTTCAACGCGGATGTTCCAACAAGATCATTTATTTTAATTCCTAATAAATTTTCGCAAGATGGATTTAGATATAAGAATTTTAACCGATAAGAAAATTGCACCACTGCAATTAAATCATCGGTTCCATCAATAATATGATTCTTTAGCTCGTTTGATCTTTGTATTTTTTTGATTTTTGTTTCTAATTCTTTTACTTTTTTTGGTAGATCCATTATTATATTGCTTCTATAAGAAGTATTAAATAATTTATTCCACCAGCCTCGTTTGGAATAGGATTTCATCTGCTTTAGCAACACTTATGCATTTTTATCTTGTTTTCTTTTTATGCTACAACTAATTTTCTATTCACTTGATAGGAGCAAAATCATCGTTATCACTATAACCGCTATCGCCTAAATCCAAAGAGATCTTAGATGCACTACTCATTCTTGAGTCTATTTTTTTTTCATTTTCCTTATGATCTTTTAAATCTCCAACCTCAAAGTACTCCACTGTATTTTGCAATCTAGCTGCTTGAGCAGCTAACTCCTCTGCTAAAGCTGATAACTCCTCAGATGCTGAAGAATTTTGCTCAATAATTTGTGTCAATTTATCCGTTGATTCCTCTATGCTATCAACATCGTTCTCTTGATCACTACTAACAGCTCGTATTTGTCTAACTAAGTCTGCTGTTTTTCTTATGTCCGGAACCAACTTTGACAACATGTTTCCAGCTTTTTCAGCTATTCCCATACTATCTGAAGACAATTTATTGATTTCTGCTGCTGCCTTTTGACTTCTTTCAGCTAACTTACGGACTTCTGCAGCGACAACCGCAAATCCTTTTCCATGCTCACCAGCTCTTGCAGCCTCAATGGCAGCATTCAATGCAAGTAGGTTTGTCTGTCGTGCAATTTCCTCAATAATTGAAATTTTGCCTGATATATTCTTCATAGCATCCACCGCTTGCATAACAGCCTCACCGCTCATTCCGGCAGACTCAGCTGCTGCAACAGCTTCAGTTTCTGTTTGTTTAGCACTTTCGGCATTTGCCTTTATTTTTTTTGAAACACTATCTATTAATGTTGCCATTTGCCCTGCTTCAGATGCTTGTTTGCTTGCTCCAATTGCCATTTCCTGAGAACTAGAAGTTAATTCTTCACTTCCTGATGCGACATATGAAGAACCAGCCAATACATTTACAATAACAGTTCGAACTTGCTGAATCATCTTTGAGCAACTAATTTTTAAACTATCCTTATCAGACCGGATATGAACATTAACTTTTAAATTACCTTTAGCAATTTCCCCAAGAATATCCTCAACCTCCCGAAGACTTTCAACCATTGTTTGAAGGGCTTCTACTAATTGACCGATCTCATCATCCTGCTTAATATGGATGTTTTCTGTTAAATCTCCTGCTGCAACCTTTTTTGCAAACTCAACGCCAATTAGAATTGGTGTTGTTATAGATTTAGCAATAAAATATAGGCCGATTGCAATTACAATGCTAACTATAATAATCCCAATAATAACAATATTTATCGCTTTACTGCTTGCCTTATTTATAAATTGTCGGTTGTACCCGATTTTAAATTTCCCAATAACTTCGCCTCTCGAATCTGTTATTTCCTGACTAAAATTTTCCAACTTCTTCTTCTGAACATCATCTGGCTCTTTGCTCGCGGTAAATGGCTTATTTTCTTTATCATAAAAAATAGCATACGCAACCTCTTTACTGCTTTGAAGTTCCGTAACAAATCCTTCTAATGCATATGAATCATAATTAAGTATATAGTTCATACTAATTTTGCTCATCAATCGGGCCATATTCTCACCATTAACCTGCATAGTTTCATTTAAAGCTGCTGTCTGGTTTCTAACCATGTATATGCCTAGGAATGACATTACAACAATAATCATTAAAATTGCAGGAACCTGAAATTTCTTGCTTATTGTATTCAACTTAAAAAAATTTAAAAACATTTCCATTTATTCTCCTTTCTACTTCAACAATTATATTAATCTTCTTTACCTGCATCGAAATACTCGACCGAGCTTTGTAAACTCTGTGCCTGAGCCGTTAACTCTTCTGATAATGCTGATAACTCTTCAGCTGACGCTGAGTTTTGCTCAATTATTCGTGTTAGATTACTAATTGATACTTCAATGCTTCCTACATCGGCTGCTTGATTGCTGCTAACAATACGAATATCTCGAACTAACTCTGCTGTCTTTTCTATATCCGGCACTAATTTTGTAATCATTACCCCGGCTTTCTCAGCAATATTCATGCTACTTGATGAAAGCTGGTTAATCTCTGCTGCGGCTTTTTGACTTCGTTCGGCTAATTTTCTGACCTCCGCCGCCACAACCGCAAAGCCCTTGCCATGTTCTCCGGCACGAGCTGCTTCTATCGCCGCATTTAGTGCCAACAAATTTGTCTGTCTTGCGATTTCTTCAATTATCGATATTTTTGTCGATATATCTTTCATTGCTGTTACTGACTGCGAAACTGCTTCTCCGCTATTCTTTGCAGATTCAGCCGCTGATGTGGCTTCAACCTCTGTCCGCTGAGCATTCTCTGCATTTGTTTTTATTCTCTCAGCCATTGCTTCCATAAGCCTTGCAACAGTATCAGCTTCTAGTGCTTGCTTTCCTGCTCCAATGGCTAACTCTTGAGAGCTGGTTGTTAGTTCCTCGCTACCGGCTGCCACATATCCCGAACTTCTCTGAACATCTTGAATGGCAATCCTCATTTGCTCAATCATTTTAATACATGAATGTCGGAGTTTATCCTTATCTGACAACGGATTTATTTTAACCGTCAAATTACCTTTTGCTACTTCTTCTAATGTAGATTCAAGCTCTCTTAATCCTTCCACCATATCCTGAAAAGACTGAGCCATTTTTCCAAGTTCATCATCACCATAAACATCCACATTTTGAGATAAATCCCCAATTGATATCCTCTTGGCCAACTCAACTGTCCCCGATATCGGCTTTGTAACAATTAAAATAATAAACCTTAATCCTACTGCGTTAACTAAGTTCGCAACTATAATACAAATCAAAATAATAATAATTGCTTTTTTTCGTGATTGGTCAATACTCTTTCTGTTATATCCTATTTTAAAATAACCGATTACTTCATCATTATCCATTTTGATGGAACTAGTAAATATAACAAGATGATTCAGTTGGGAATCTTGTGGTACTGGCTTTTTGTCTATAAAGGACATCATGTTTTTGTCATAAAACCCGGCAAAATCGACTTCATCGTTACTCTTTAATTCTTCGACAAACCCTTCTAAAGGAAACGTTCCGTAGTTCATGATAAAATCTACACTTATTTTAGCCATTAATTGGGCTGTTGCTTCTCCTTTTTTCTTAAGAGACTGTTCCAGTAGATTTGATTGATGTACGATTATAACAAATCCAAGTACCAACATTATACCAGTGATCATTACTACAGCCGGCAACTGTATCTTCTTTGAAAATGTATTTAATTTTATGCTTTTTAAAAACTCACCCACTATTTTCTCCTCAACAAAGTCCTATTACTAATCTTCCTTACCTGCATCGAAATACTCTACAGAGGTTTGTAAACTCTGCGCCTGAGCGGTTAACTCTTCTGATAATGCTGATAACTCTTCAGCAGATGCCG
>MFRH01000067.1:3831-4094 GCA_001783275.1 Candidatus Margulisbacteria bacterium GWF2_35_9 | reverse complement strand
GATTACTAATTGATGTTTCAATGCTTCCTACATCTGCTGCTTGATCGCTGCTAACAATACGAATATCTCGAACTAACTCTGCCGTCTTTTCTATATCCGGCACTAATTTTCTAATCATTACCCCAGCTTTCTCTGCAATATCCATACTGCTTGATGAAAGCTGATTAATCTCTGCAGCTGCTTTTTGACTTCTCTCGGCTAATTTTCTGACCTCTGCCGCTACAACCGCAAAGCCCTTACCATGTTCTCCAGCACGAGCTGCT
>MFRH01000067.1:3659-3824 GCA_001783275.1 Candidatus Margulisbacteria bacterium GWF2_35_9 | reverse complement strand
CTGCATTTAGTGCTAACAAATTCGTCTGTCTTGCTATTTCTTCAATTATCGATATTTTTGTCGATATATCTTTCATTGCTGTTACTGACTGTGAAACTGCTTCTCCACTATTCTTTGCAGATTCAGCTGCCGATGTGGCTTCAACCTCTGTTCGTTGAGCATTCT
>MFRH01000067.1:0-3648 GCA_001783275.1 Candidatus Margulisbacteria bacterium GWF2_35_9 | reverse complement strand
TTTATTCTCTCTGCCATTGCCTCCATGAGTCTTGCAACTGTTTCAGCTTCCAGAGACTGCTTTCCCGCTCCAATAGCCAACTCTTGAGAACTAGTCGTTAACTCCTCGCTACCTGCAGCAACATATCCCGAACTTCTTTGAACGTCCTGAATAGCATTTCTCATCTGCTCAATCATTTTAATACATGAATGCCGCAGTTTGTCCTTGTCTGATAATGGATTTATTTTAACTGTCAAATTACCTTTGGCAACTTCTTCTAATGTATATTCAAGCTCTTTAAGTCCTTCTCCCATAGTCATCAAAGCATAGACTAGCTGCCCGAGCTCATCCTGTCTGTTATCAGCGATAACGACTGATAAATCACCAGTTGAAATACTCTTAGCAAAGTTAACCCCTTTTAATATTGGAGAAATCATTGTTCTTGAAAACATCTGAATAATAACAACACAAACAAGAAAAATAAGAATGGAGGTTATTAGCATCCTGCTGATTACATTTTTCAGATATTTTTTTGTCTCTCTATTGTTTATCTCAACATTTTTTTCAAAATGGTCCAGATAAATACCACTGCCAATAACCCAACCCCAGGGCTCAAACAACTTCACATAGCTTAATTTCCGTACTGGATTTTTTTCTCCTGGTTTTGGCCACATATAGTCAACAAAACCTTCACCCTTTTCCTTACAAACCTTTACAAACTCCTTAAACAAAAACTTACCATTCGGATCTTTATTGTCCGACAGGTCTGTCCCATTTAATTGTGGCTGCATTGGATGCATGATCATTTTTACGTTCATATCATTTATCCAGAAATAACCATCACCCGAATATCTTAAGTTTTTTATTAAATTTAATACTTCTTCTTTGTTCTTATCTTCAGCAACATCAAGATACACTCCACTTCCAATAACCCACTGATAGGGTTCAAAAAGTTTAACATAGCTAAGTTTTGGCTGAGGTTTATCCATTCCTGGTTTTGGCCATAGATACTCTACAAAGCCCGAGCCATTCGCTTGGCATACTTTTACAAACTCTTTAAACAAAAACTTACCGTTTGGATCCTTATTCTCTGACAAATCTTTGCCGTTTAATTCTGGCTTAAATGGATGCATGACCATGTTTGGATACAGATCATTTATCCAAACATAATTGTCTCCTTCATATCGTAATTCCTTGAGAGCAAATGTTATTTCCTGTTTAATATACGAGTCGCTATAACCTTTTGATTTTTTATCATTGTATATTCCATTTGCGACAGTTATCGCAATATTAACAACATTTTCAAGTCTAGCTTCATTTTTTTCTTTTAATCGGTTATGGTCTTTCATTATTGAATAGGAGTCTGACAACATACTATACGCTGTATCAACCACGCTTTTAAGTTTTTGCTGCTCGATACTCATAAACACTTTTTCTGAATTTTGTATTTGTTGCTTCTGGAATAGCTTAATATTCACGCTAAAAAAGAAGATGCTTATGCCCAAAACAGTTACTAATAAAATTAAAATATATAGTGTAATTTTATTTGCTAAACTCTTATTAAAAAAATCGATAATACTTTTCATTTATTTCTTCCCCTTTGTAACAAATTTCTATTCCCCTGTTATGAAATTTATCTATGCTTCTTCAATATTTGAAGTGATTGCCTTAACTGTGGTTAGCTCATCTAGCGAAAAAACTTTATCCACATCTAAGATAATAATAAAATCACCATTAATTTTCCCCATATTTTTAATATAATCGGTATTTAACTTTGATCCTATCTTCGGTGGAGGCTCCATTTGATTAGGTTCAAGCTCTATTACTTCTCTAACGGAATCAACCAATGCGCCAATAACAGATTCCTCTCCTTCAATACTAATTTCAAGAATAATAATACACGTATCAACAGATATGGTCATCGGTTTCAATCTAAATTTATTTCTCATATCCACAACAGGAACCACGCTACCTCGCAGATTAATAACGCCAATCATATACTCTGGAGTTCGGGGAACTTTTGTTGATTTTGTATATTCTAATACCTCTCTGACTTGAGATATATCAAGTGCGAAAATCTCTTCCTCAAGCATAAATGTTAAATATTGTGTTACTTTTGCCATTGTATCTATTAATCCTATTTCGTTCATTTTAGCCTCCTAACCTTGTTTTGCTTGTAAATACCTTTTTTCCATCATTTCTTTCTTAACCATTTGCTGAATATCTAGGATCAACGCAACGGTACCATCACCAAGAACCGTGGCACCTGATACATCCACAATATTTTTATATACCCTACCCAGAGTTTTCAGTACTACCTGTTGCTCTCCAATAACTTCATCAACAACCACTCCAATTCGATGATCCCCATAATTTGAAACAATAATCTGCTCAATTTCTGGACCAATACCAGGCATTTTAAATTGATCTCTAAGCCGAATATAGGGAACCAGTTCGTTACGAATTTCTATTAAGTTATTGCCATGACTATGATCAACAATTTCTCTAGTAAGTTCAACACACTCTTCAATGGTTGACAGTGGTACAACAAAATAATCATCTGCAACTTTAACCAACAATCCATCAATAATAGCAACAGTTAGCGGTAAGCGAAGAATAATTTCTGTTCCATTTCCTTCATAACTATTTACATCAATAGAACCTCTTAGAGAGCTGATTGTTTTCTGTACAACATCCATGCCAACACCTCTACCTGAAACACCCGATATTTTTTGAGCTGTTGAAAAACCAGGTACAAAAACCAATTTATATATCTCTTTTTCAGAAAGTTCTTCATCTTTTCCAATTAATCCTTTTTCAATCCCTTTTTCCCGTATTCGTTTAGCGCTCATTCCTCGGCCATCGTCTTGAACATGTATTAACACTTCCGAACCAGAATGAACCGCCGAAAGCATTATTACCGGAATATTCTTAAGAGTATTGTCTGTTTTTAACTGGCGGTACATCTGAACTCCGCCTTCTCCCGGCATCATAACATCAAGGATTATAAGGTCGGGTAAAATATCGCCGGCCTTCCTGATGCCATCTTTCCCATTTCTTGTCGCAACAGCTTTATAACCGCTTGTCTCCATAAGGGTGGATATGAAGATTCTCATGTCCATTTCATCGTCTACTATCAGAATCTTTTTTTTCCCCATTTGTGACTCCAATGCGCGGCCAGGATGGAGTTTATTCCATTTCCACTTTATCGGGGCGGTTTACGCTCGCGACCGGGCAGGCGGCACGCAAAACAACCTGTTCAACCGTGCTTCCAAGGATAGCCTCTTCCGGATCAATTTCACGTGTATGATGAGCCATTATAATAAGATCACCGCTCTTTTCACGGGCGAATTTCAGTATTTCGACATAGGGTATGCCTTCCCATATTTCGACTGAATAATTATCAAACCCTTTCATCTTGGAAATATACATCTCTTCCATTTTCCTGCGTGCTTCCTTGATTCTCTCTTCAATTCTCTGCTGATCCTCTATCTTTCCTGCTGTTATAGAGCTGATATCAAGGGCATGGAAAAGATGGAGCCTGCATCCGATCTCTTTTGCGTTATTATATGCAAATTTGAAGGCATGATTTGAAGCCCTGGAAAAATCGGTTCCGAAAATAATGTTCGAAAAATACCAGTAGCAGGTATTGCATGGCCTGCTTACAAT
>MFRH01000066.1:10032-26176 GCA_001783275.1 Candidatus Margulisbacteria bacterium GWF2_35_9 | reverse complement strand
CTTCGCTTGGCGCACATATCGAAATAGTAACATAAATGGTTGTATTATATACAAGAAACAGAATAAGTATTTTATTTTGCTTAACAAATGAGTATAATAAAATAAAGTATACACGTAATAAGGGGTAAATATGTTAAAAAATGCTAATGATGAGTTAATGGTACTTGGTGTAAAAGAAGACGGTAAACCGTTAAATGCATTCATAATCGATGATTCAATTGCAATGATAAAAATTGTAACGCGTACTTTAAAAGATTTCGGATTAAATGTTATTGGATCCGCAAAAAATGGTGAAGAAGCCCTTAAATTGTTAGCAGAAATAAATGAGCCTGTTGATTTGGTTACCCTAGATATAACAATGCCAATTAAGGATGGATTAACTACGTTGCCAGAAATAGTTGAGGGATACCCAAATACAAAAATTATTATGGTCTCTGCGTTAGGTGATAAGAATCGAGTTATCCAAGCAATGCAGATGGGTGCAAGTTATTATATTGTTAAGCCATTTAGAAAAGAAACGTTTTATATGGTTTTAAGACGCGTTTTTAAATAGATAATTTTCATCCTAAATTAAGCAAATAACTTTCGTTCAAATTATTTCGAATAGAATTTGTCTGCGATATCTGAAATCTTCTTTGTCAGTGAATCTGAGTTTACGTCTTGAGATACGACAGTCCCGAAGTTTGGTTTGATAAAGACAGAATAAAGATTGTCTTTTGCTTTCGTATTAATCATAAATGGAGAATGTGTTGTATATAGAATTTGGTGTTTTTGTGTTAATACATCATGAATATATTTACAAAATTCGGATTGAGCATCGATGCTTAAATGATCTGAGGGTGTATCAATAAGTATTATATATGGTTCGGTTTTATCTTTTATTATTGATAAGGAGCAAAGGAACGATAAAAAATAAACTAGTGATTTTCCATGTTTTCCAATAGGTAAAGTGATCTTAGTTTCTTTATTGGTTATGTTGATATAAATTGTGGAATCAATACGAACATTTTGGGCAACTAGGGATTGAATATCAATATCAATTTGTAGATGTTCAAAAATTTGTAAAATGGAAGAAAGGTGTGATGACAGATTACTTGATAAGTTATTCATTGTTTCAAGTAGTTTATTATTATCTGGTTCGGTTAATAAGCTGTTAATATCTACTTCCAGTAGTTTTAAGAAAGCTAAAGCTGTTTTTGCAGCTTCTTTAACATCATCTGATGAAGAGAGGGCTTTGGTTATTTGTTTTAATGAAAAATAACCCGGTAGCTTATGAACTTCAGAAATATATAGGAATTTGGGTATCCAGTGTTGAAAGTATCCTTCAATAATTTCTTCCTTCATTGAACGAATTTTCAATAATTCAAGTTGGGTAATAAACGAAACGAGGCTGGTTGATAGAGGAGGCAATTCCTTCGCAACACTATAGCAGGATTCCACTGAATTAATCTTACTTAAATGTTTCTCAAATAATTTTGTTAAATTTCTTTTATCAATAAGATGTTTAACATAACTTTCTTCGTTAATTTCAAAATCCCAATGGAGATTATTTGCATAGTCTCTTGATACAGTAATAATATCGGAATTTATGCAATGGTCTCCAAATTTTTTATTAATAAATATTAATTCTGCATCAGTTAGTTTAAAGGTACAAGTAATTACTCTTGTTTTAGAGTTTTGGTATTCAATCTTGTCTTTTGGAAAATCATCAGACTCAAAAAACTTGTTTTTCGAAAAAGCGGGGTTCAATTTGTAAAGAGCTTCAAATAAAGCTGTTTTTCCACTATTGTTGTTGCCAATGAAACACGCAATATCGTTAATGTTGATAATACCGGAATCACTGATGCATTTATAGTAATTAACCTGAAAGTTTAAGAGCCTCATATAAATACTTTATAATTCAAATCAGTACGTCCTTCAATAAAATTTATGTTTTTCCTTGAGTGGGATTTTCTATTTCCAGTTTAATTCCCCATTATTATATTAGTATTCTACTATAGGGCTTAATAAAATTAATAGAGGGGAATAACTAATGGCTATTAGAAAACCATCGTTGATTGATAGGTCGGGTTTATCGCTGAAATAATAGTACTATCAACTTTTTTTTCATCTTCGTCTTCAAATCTTGAATAGAGTGCTTGTATGTTTTTCATCTCATCAAAAGGAGTTGAATTGTGAAGGGCATTCTTTTTATCTAATGGATCTGTATCAATATTTTTACCGCCAGTTGTTTTGAGCATGTTGATTGCATCATTAAAGGAAACGCCTAATTTATTGGCGATACTACTTACTGCATCTTTGATATTATCAACAGATCCACCTAATGTCATAGAGGATAATGAGACCTGCGACACTTCTTGTAAATCGTCGAGTTCATTTTGAAAACTGTTTATAAACGACGTGCCATTTATAGAAAAACTGCCTGCGCTATATTCCTCAGTTAATGCAGATAAAGCATCTACGTCTTGTTTGGAATTGATACCTAACGAACCAGAATTGATGCCAGCGTTGAAAGAAATGCCCGATGTTTCTGCCATAAAGACTCCTAAAATGAATGGTTCTTAAAGATTATCCGTCAAATTAGATGCAATAAGTTAGCAAAGTAAAGACATTTTTCCTAGTAACACTTCTTATATCGGCATTTAGAAAGAAAAACTTGCATCGAAATATTCTGGTATATATGTTTAGAAAAAAGTTTTATGATGATTTTGTTAAAAAATAAGCCGATCAAGTATTTTATCAGAGAAAAAAAAGGCCATTCAAAGGATGGCCTTTTTTTAGAGTTTATTCTGCGTCTTGGTCTAGCATCTCTAGAATACGATCTAACTTGGCATTAATCTGAGCTAATTCACGACTTGAAGAACCACTGTCTGAACTTCTACCACGAGAATCTGAACCTGTACGACGTTTTGGATAGGCGGATCTGTCACTTCGTGAACCCGAATCATTTTTCTTAAAACAATCATTACAATAAACTGGTTTGCCAGCTGTTGGTCTAAAGGGTACCGTGCAACTTTTGCCACAGGTATCGCATGTGACAGTTGTTAACTCCTTTTCTTCATATGAGTCTCTACCGCCACCTGAGGATCTACGTTTTGTTCCTTCTGATCGAAATTCATTATTATCTTTTTTTCCCTTATCGAAAAATCCCATGTTATACCTCATTTATTTTATATTTTATACTTATATTTTTCCAAAGACGGTTATAAGTAAAGAGAATGATATCCCTTAATTACGATTTAGGGAAGAAATATTCCTGATTTATTGAAAAAGCTTATTAGTTTGCTTCTATGAAGTTCATGGGTTATGCTTGGAAATAGTTAATAAAATATTAAGGAGGGTTTTTATATGGATTACATTTATATGACTTTTTTTTCAGCTTTTATAGTTGTTATTGCTATTTTTGTTCTGGGGATAAGGATTGTAAGACCTACCAATAGAGGTTTAATCGAGAGACTTGGTAAATATCAACGTTTTGCAAACCCCGGATTTAATTGGATTATTCCGTTTATCGACTTAATCTATATAATTAATATTACTGAACAAATGATAGATGCTGAACCCCAAGAAATTATTACAAATGACAATCTTAATGCTTTAGTGGATGCTCAGATTTATTTTAAAATTAAAAGTGATGAAGAGTCTGTTAAAAATTGTGTTTATAACGTCTTTGATGTTAATAATCAGATCGTTAACTTGGCCCGAACAACTCTGCGTAATATTATTGGAACCATGACATTGAAATCCGCTAATAGCGAGCGAGGCAGGATTAATGGGGAACTCATAAAAATTCTTGTTAAAGAAACGTCCAAATGGGGTATGGAAATTGTTCGTGCGGAGCTTAAACAAATTGATCCTCCAAAAGATGTACAAGAAACGATGAATAAAATAGTGAAGGCAGAAAACGAAAAACTTGCTGCCGTTGACTATGCAACTGCGGCAGAAACAGCGGCCGATGGTGAAAAACGATCATCCATTAAGAAAGCTGAAGGGATTAAACAAGCCAGAATATTGGAAGCTGAAGGAGAAGCTGAAGCCATTAGGACAATTAACGAAGCTGCAAATAAATATTTTGTTGGTAATGCACAATTACTCAAACGCTTGGAAACAACTCAAAAATCATTAGAAAATAATGCCAAAATTATAGTGCCATCAACTTCTGACCTAGTTAATGTGATCGGTGATTTAGCAGGTGTAGTTCCTATAAAAAAAAGTTAAGACTAGTTCAAAAATAACCGTGTTGCCATAGGAAGAGGCGTTTGGTTTTAAGAGGTCAAAAAAATCTATAAAAAGACTACTTAAAAAACTTCAATATAGGCCATTTATTTTTTTTAAAAATACTTGTATGATGATATTTATGTAATGAGTTTTAAATAGACAGAAATAATACTTAAAAATGAGGGCTGAAATAAAAAATGATAACAAAAAATAATAACCTAAATCTGGTTGATATAGGTTCCATTTCTGAGGAAAATTCCGATGAAGGAGAGCCTCCGCTTGGCACTATAATTGCTATTTTACCAAAACACGGTCTGAGATTGCCGATTTATGAAAAAAATCTTATGTCCCTTCCTTCTGTTATCCCAAACAAAAACCATGGTTTCCCAATTTCTAATAAATCCGCAAAGTTTTATCATAAACACTTTCCTGGATCGACAAAAATTAACTGGGGTAACTGGAAGTGGCAGTTGCGTAACAGGATTCGAACATTAAAACAACTGGAAACATTTGTTACACTAAGCAATACTGAACGGGAGATACTTGAAAAAAGAGGCAAACTTGGGAAGCTTCCGATCTCAATAACTCCCTATTATGCAAGCCTTCTGGATGAAAGAAATGGAAAACAATCTATACGCCGTTCGGTTATTCCAGTTATAGATGAATTGAAAATTACACAGGAAGAATCCTTTGATCCCTTAGGAGAAGACACTACTCGACCCGTAAATGGTATTATACATCGATACCCAGACCGGGCCCTTTTTCTGGCAACCAGTTTTTGTTCTGTCAATTGCCGATACTGCACCCGCTCTCGGGTAGTAGGTCATGTAACTAAAAAACAAAAAACCGGTTTTGCTGATTGGCAGGATTCTATTGATTATATTCAGGCCCATACCGAAATACGTGATGTTATTATTTCCGGTGGAGATCCTTTGACGCTTTCAGATAAGCAACTAGACTGGTTGCTTTCAGGATTAAGCGAAATAAAACATCTTGAAATTATTCGGATTGGCTCCAAAATACCAGCTGTCTTGCCACAAAGAATAACCAAAAAATTGCTAAAGATTCTGCAGAAGTACAAGCCACTGTATTTAAGTCTGCATTTCACTCATCCAGATGAAATAACAGAAGAAACAAGAGAGGCCTGCAATCGGCTTGCCGATGCTGGCATTCCCTTGGGTAGTCAGACGGTTTTACTAAAAGGTATAAATGACAGTGTCCCCATTATGAAGAAGCTGTTCCATGAACTACTCAAGATTCGAGTCCGCCCCTACTATTTGTATCAGTGCGATCTTATTGAAGGATCTTCTCACTTCCGAACAAGTGTAGAAAAAGGACTGGAAATCATCAAGGGATTAAGAGGCCACACCTCTGGTTATGCTATTCCTCATTATGTAATAGACGCTCCTGGTGGAGGAGGAAAAATCCCGATATTACCAGAGTATTATATTGGACGGAATGGCAATCAGGTTATGTTGAAAAACTATCAGGACAAGATATATTCTTACTATGACCCTGTTTCTGAGCAGAAAAGCAAAAAACTCAAAGTTGGCATCTGTTATGACTTGAAAGAAGATTATAAAAATATGGGATACAGCAATGAGGATATCGCTGAATTTGATAAAATAGAAACCATTGAAGCCATTGAAAATAGTTTGAAGGAATTAGGCTACGAAACAGATCGAATCGGTAATATTCATAATTTGGTTCACCTATTGCACAATGGGAAAAAATGGGATTTGGTGTTTAATATTGCCGAAGGTCTACATGGAATATCCCGGGAGTCTCAAGTGCCCAGCCTATTAGATGCGTATGGCATTCCTTCTACCTTTTCATCTTCAACCATTCATTCACTTTCCCAGCATAAAGGCCTTGTAAAGCATGTGTTAAAAGATAAAGGAATTCCTACCGCTGCTTTTCATGTAGTGGAAAATGTAGAGGATATAGAAAACATTAATCTGGAATTCCCGTTATTCGCTAAACCAGTGGCGGAAGGTAGCAGTAAAGGAGTTACTGCCACTTCAAAAATAAAGGATAAAGAAACTTTGCATCAAACGGTCAAAGACTTGTTGGTTAAATTTCAACAAGCAGTTCTTGTTGAAGAATTTCTGCCAGGAAGAGAATTCACTATTGGAATAGTTGGTACAGGATCTGAAGCGAAAGCTCTTGGAGTCTTAGAAGTATTCATTTCAAAAAATGCGGAACAAGAGATATATTCTTACGCTAATAAGCAAAATTATGAGGAAATGATTCACTATACAATAGCAACAGATATTGAAGCCCAAAAAAGTGCAGATATCGCTATCAAAGCATGGAAAGCTTTGGGATGTAGAGATGGTGGGAGAATTGATATGCGTCTGGATAAAAATGGAGTTCCTAACTTTATTGAGGTTAATACACTTGCTGGACTAAACCCGAATGATTCGGACCTGCCAATTCTTTGCAGACATATGGGAATCCCTTATACAAAACTGATCCAAATGATTATGGATTCAGCTGTAAAAAGACTTACTCCGGTCATGCAATGACTACACGTTTAAAAAATGTGGTGCTTTTGCATCAGCAGATAACTGATCCTAATGCAGAGGATCAGTTGGATACGCTTGTTCAGATAAAGAATGTTAACGAGGCCATTATAGCCTTGGGCTATGATCCACTTATAAAACAAGTATCTCCTGAAAATTTGACGTCCATTCTTCCTGAGCTAAAAACCGCTGAGTTTGTATTTAATCTGGTTGAAATGGAGGGACGTTTTTTACATCTTGTCCCAGCCCTACTAGATTTTTACGCAATTCCATACAGTGGATGTTCTGCGGAGGCCATTTATTTAACAACAGACAAGGTATTAAGCAAAACGGTGTTAAGACAGGCAATCCTGCCAACAGCAGAATGGTATGATCCTAAGACTTCTTCATCTGCTGTTCCCTTAGAAAACAAGCGTGTAATTGTAAAATCTATAGTAGAGGATGCCTCTATAAATATTGATGATTCTTCAGTAAAAACTTTTAATAGCGGACAAGCCTTAAACGATTTCATTCTGGACAGGAACGAAAGACTGCATGACCATTTTTTTGCTGAAGAATATATAGATGGTCGGGAATTTAATATTTCCATTATTGGTCCCGATTCTAATCCAACTGTTTTACCACCTGCCGAAATGCAGTTTTTCAATTTTCCAAAAGACAAAGCAAAAATAGTAAGCTATGCCGCTAAGTGGGAGGAAACCACCTTTGAATATAAAAATACCAGTCGGACATTTACCTTCAAAGACAGTGATAAAAAGTTGTTGGATGAACTTAAACAGATTTCATTAAATTGCTGGAAACTCTTTGGTCTTAACGCATATGCTAGAGTAGATTTCCGGGTGGATAAACACAACCGTCCATGGATACTTGAAGTTAATGCAAATCCAGGAATAGCTGAAGATAGTGGATTTGTCGCAGCAGCAAAAGAAAGCGGTCTTTCTTACAAAGAAATGATTGAAATTATAATAAAAGCTATAAGGATACCTACATGAAAAATAAACTAACGAATATCTCTTTAAACTTTCGGCAGGAAACGTTGGGTACTGATTCAGAAGCTATTCGTAGGATAATTAAATCTACGGATTTCTTTAATGAGGAAGAACAGGAAATTGCGGTTGAACTTATTGATGAACGTCTCCAGAAAGGTAAAGAAAGTGGCTACTATTTCCTTTTTGCTGAAAATGAAGGCGAAGTTATTGGATATGTGTGTTATGGGCCGATTATGGGTACTGCTTCAAGTTACGACCTATACTGGATTGCTGTAGAGAATACATATCAAAAGAGCGGAATAGGCAAAGAGCTTATGAAACGAACCGAGATGATTATCAAGGAAATTGGGGGAGGTCGTATCTATGTGGAAACATCATCTAAAGACCTATACATACCCACCCGAAAATTCTATCAAAAAAGCGACTATATAGTGGAAGCCCAGTTAAAAGATTTCTACGGGCCCAATGACGACAAAGTCATCTTTGTAAAAGTCGTGTAAATGTTAAGAATAAGACGTATTCATGATGCTCTGTATCCTGCTAATCAAAAAGTAATTATTCAGGTTCAGGATATTATCAGGGCTCAATTCCCTAGTGTTAAAGAAGAAAAAATACAACAATTAACTGAACAACTTCATAATCCCTTAAAATACAAATTCAGGTCTATTTTGCTGGTAGCTGATAATTATAAAGGAAGCGTGGATGCCTTTGCGCTTTTGTTTCATGCTCCAGACTTGAATTTCAGCTTTCTGGATTACATCGCCACCAAAAAAGGTTTTTCCGGCAGATAGGTAGCATTCTATATGAAAAAGCACGTTCAGAAGCGAAAAAGCTAAAAAGTATCGGCTTGTTTTTTGAATGTCTGCCAGATGATTCTACTCTTTGTAAGGACCCCCAATATCCTCAAGGAAAATATCAGTCGCCTCAAGTTTTATGAACGTTTTGGAGTGACCTCTATCGTGAATACCAAATATGAAACACCCTTAAATGAAGGGGATGATAATCCTCCTTAGCTGATGTTTGATAGTTTGGAAGCTGATAAAAATAACCTTCACTTGGAATCAACCGTAAAAATTGTTAAAGCTATCCTTAGACGCAAATACTCCGATTTGTGTTCACCCAAATATATGCGCATGGTTCTAAATTCCTTTAAGGATGACCCAGTAAAATGCAGAGAAAAAATATATATTAAAAAACCTATCCCATCCCGAGACTTTTTGATAAAAGACAGGCAAAAAATTGCCTTGATATTTAATGAGAAGCATTATATTCATCACGTTAAGGAGCGGGGTTATGTCGAATCTCCTGTAAGAGTTGCTTCCATCATGGCTGAACTGGAAAAAACCAATCTCTGTATAAAAGTTAAAACCCAAACCTTCTCTGTTTGTCCATCCACGGAAATCCCCGCGTTGCTTATCCTTATTTTTCTGGTTTTACAGAGGAAATAGGCGAGGGGATAGGCCAAGGCTTTAATGTTAATTATCCTATGCCAGAGCACATTACTTATGAAGAATACAAAGAAACCCTTATCAAAGCTCTTCACAAAATCAATAAATTTAAACCCCTCTACCTTCTAATCAGTTTAGGCTTAGACACAGTAAAAGGTGATCCAACTGGCACATGGAATTTTTTGGCATAGGCAACAAGTTGGGTTTCAGTTATGTTATCTTGGGGCAGAACTTCTTTTAGAAGTGGAAAAAGTTCTTTGTTTTTGTGAATTTCTTTTTGAAATTCTATTTTGGCCTCCCCAGGACCAATAACGATGAAGCTACCAATGCCTTTAAGCGTTTGTATTATTTCTTGGAAGTAACGCTTCAACTGGCTTTGATGTTTGCGCTCCTGACTAATTGCTGGTTTAACCATTTGCAGATGTTGGTTGCTACTATATCCCCGTCCAGTTTTGAAATTTATATGAGCGCTTACGTTTGACTCAATAGTTAAAACTTGCTCACGATGCCCCTTATCATCAAGAAAAGAGATAACTGCTTTCTTATGGTCAATCCACACGGCTGCAAAATTATGATCAGACTTGATTATTTCCATCACGATCCTCCTTTAGTATATTTTATTCTATATTTGAAATGAGTTGACCTTGCTTTTTAAATTGAATCACTCTCATCAATTAAGCAGGGAATATATCTTAGTATCATTAGTTCCGTATTCCTGTTATTAATCAGTATACTCCTTAGCGGGAAACCGAGTGTTCTCGCTCTCGCCAAGGCTATTGATATACTCGATGGTTATAGAATTCGAATGGATAATCCTGAATCTATACTTTTTAGTAAAGTTAGAACATTTCTGATAAACCAAAATGCAAGACAAAATCACTACTATTAGACCACGCTAAATCTAGCCTGATAGGTCCAAAAGGTGTGAAAAACCTAAACCCAAAACCACGCCCCGCAATGAAGTCTGATAAAGATATTTCCTGTTCATAAACGATACCCATATCATAGAAAAACACCAGTGACAGAGCCTCCATTAAATATATTCTATATTCATAATTACCCGTCAACATATGCAACCCTCTGCGTGATGTAGAGTCAGTATAACCTCTTATTGTAGATGCTCCTCCGATAGTAAATAGATCTAACTCCAGCAATTTAATGTTATTTTGGTCAGGACTGAATGATCCATAGCTATTACGAAAGGCGAATACCTGCTTATCTCTTACTTTATAAAATTGCATATAGCTCGCGCTCATACGAACGTAATTGATTCCGCCAAGGTCAAACAAACCGTAGTTCCCGCCTTTACTGACCTGAGCATAGCCATAGCTGCCATTAGTCGGTTTGACTAAGCTGTCTCGATTCTCATAAGAGATAGCAAGTTCTATATCATTTTTTGTATAGATTATTGACGGAACAGCTACATTTTCACGCACATTTTCACTTCGATAAGTTACATACATTTTAATTTCATCAGCCAGCGGCAAGCCCCAAATTATATCTGCCCCATTGCGTAATACATCGTAATCTATGCCATTTTTATCACTTTCTCTGCTAATTTGAAGCCATTTATTCAATCCAAGAGAAACTCTCTGATTAAATGTCCACGGAAGATAAAAATGCAGGCTATACAGTTGCTCTTCTCCGTACTGTGCTCTTGCAGAAAAAGACTCTCCCCACTTCAAATAATTAACAAGCTGATTACGAAAAGTCAGGTTAATAGACTTGCGCCCTTCTTCAAGAGCAAGGGAAATAGAATTCACTTTTCTTTCGACAACCGAAAAGACGATATCAATATCATCCGTGTCTTTTACAGGCACTAGTTGAGGAGCAGAAACTGATGAAAAATATCCTAAACCAAGTATGATATCTCTGTCTTTTCTCACTTCATTTAAGTTAAAAACCCTGCCTTTCCTAGCAGTCATTTCCCGAGAAATGAGATTATCAGCAAATCGTTGGTTACCATTTATCAATACGTTATTAATTTTAGTTTCTTTGATGCTCAGCAACACGATGTTACTAGTAGTTAAAAATTCAACGTTACTAACTCTATTAAGAGAATAGCCATAATCAACAAGCTTTTTATTAATTCTCTGAATATCTTCATCAATAACTTTATAGGACAATACAGTTAAAGGACGAGTATTCATCGCCTCTAAAAAAAAATTATCGTCTTCTGCTGATATCCCATTAATAACAATTTTTTTAATCAAGGGATTTTCTTCTAACTGATAGATCAATACTTGCCCTTGCTTCTCAGATTTTAGCGCCACGTTTACACTCTTAAAAAAACCTAATGAATAGATATTTTCTATATCATTTCTAACTTGTTCTACCTTCACGAGAGTGTTAGCAGAAGCTTCAAAGTTAACTGAGGCAAAGATAGAAGCTGAGGTAATATAATGATTACCTTCAAGCCTAACTTGTGCGATTACCTTATCATATATTCCGGTAAGTGGTGACAAGCCTGCAACGCATATCGCCGGAAAGAATAGGGCACTCAGTAGAAATAATTTAAAAATTGTACTCTGCTTCAAGAGCAAATACTCCTTCACTTCTATTATCACTAAAAATTGTCTTGTTATGATAAATCAACGAAAGCCACTCTAACAAAGATAGCTTGAGTTCGTATTGTGAAATACCGACACTGAGAGTTTTGTCATTCTCCTGTCGATCCAAATTCGTACGCACAGTGACATAAAGTCGGTCAATAAATAATCTGGAACTGATATCCACTCCGACAAGGTCCTGTTTTCCATTATTATTATCTGAACTGCCATCACTTATAATATTTCCTAAATTATAATTAAAATGAATATCATCAACACCTATCCTATCAGCTATTTCTCTCTCAACTGGACGCAGCTGTCTATAAACTATATTGTTCACCGCTCGTTCTGATAATTGCCTTATAAAAATTCCAGCGGACTCCCCTTGTAACCCTTCATTGGCCAAATTCTGATAAAAACTGACACTTAGTAACTCAGGCCACAAATAAGTACTTAGTTTTTCGAGTTGAACGACACTCATTCGACCAATCACAATCGGATTACCTTCATCAGGAGTAAACGTTGAACCTTGTCGATGGAACTGATATATATACATATTTGAGACATCCGTTACAGTCCCATCAATAACAAAAATAAAAACTTCTCGCTGCCCCAAACTACTCCCAACTTCTGTTTGTGCAACATCTGTTTCAGTCATCGCTCTTAAATGCAAAAGAGGGGCAGTATCTTCTTTACGAAACTCTATATAATTAGGCTTGGCTAGATCTTTTGACCGCCCAAAATATTTTTCCTGCTCTGATTGAGACATAAGGGTAAAATCTTTATTAAGAAGAACAATTGTTCCATACCTGAAGAACAGATTCCCTTCAATTGAATATCGATTCAGGCTTCCTCCAATCATTAACTGGTGGGGACTCTTATCAAAATAGATATCGATGTTATTTATAAAACCGCTTAGTACTCCCTCAGGAACAACGCCTCCTGAAAGCAACACATTTTTACCCATTGTGAACTCTATATCAATCAATATGGATGGAAATAACTTGCTTTTCTTACTTATTTTAGGAATAGAAAGCACCGTTTCATAAAGCTCAAGCTTTGATTTTAGTAAAAGTCCATTTTTTAAGGGGGCCTCAATCCCTTTATCTGATTTGGAAAGAGAGAAAAAATAATCCCCTTTAAAAGAGGTCTCTCGTATCTTTAACATTCCGATGCAGAGATCAGGGATATTCAGATAGAGATCCGTGTCATCCATTTTGATATCAGTATTAATGACAAAGCTTGTAGTCTCTTTGGATGGAGCCAATCTAAGTCCAACACTTCCTCTCGCAGAAATCAGATTTGTTTTTTTTAATTTTTTATCGCCTTCCCAGGACAGGGAAAAAGCATTAATTGAGGCGACGTTATCTTTGACCCTAATATCGACTTCAGGAATTACAAAGCTGGCTACTGGAAATAGTCCCTTTTTCAAATTCAATCGACCATTAATTATCGAAATTAATCCCTTTTTTAATATTGGCTTTTTGACACTGCCTCCTATGTTAAAAATGAGGGCCCCTTCATTCGTTGCTGATTCAATGGCATTTGTAAATAAAGAAACAATAGCGATTTGATTTCCTGCTATCTCAATATTGAGACTGAGCGCTTTAGGGTTTTCAACAGGGCCAAATAGCTCTGCTAAAGGAACTATACCAGATATAATTTTGATATTTTTATAACCATGCAACTTCATCGTGACGCTTTCAATTATTAAAGTTTTATCTTGATCATAAAGCAACTGGGCACTAACCTCCTCAAAAGAGGTGCCCCCAACTAACCCGTCTCTAACGACCACTGAAGACACGATAGGTCCAGGTGTAGATTCTGCTTTAATCTCTATTGAGCCAAAAGTAGACTCGGCTAACTTTAAGTTTTTTATTCCAATATCGGCACCCATCAACACATTACTCGTTAGATTATTAAAACTGAGTTTACCGCTAATATCCCCTGTTAAATCATCAATCAAAGACTGTTTATTATCATTCTTTTTTTCATTAGCAGTAGTAGTAGTATCGGTTATAAATGATTTTAAATGTGTTATGGTATTTTGATTTTCATTGTAAACAGGAATGGATTCGTTAATGTTATGAGAGGCATTAATACTAAGTATCTGAGTTAGTGCTTTTTCGTCTAAACCTGCAAGCGAATCAAAAACGTGCTCACTTTTATATATACCGGCGACCTTAACCCCATCACGAATTAAGGTTATTATATTTTTAACTGACCCTTTTTTGATCTCAAGATTTAGGTCAACTTTTTGATAATTAGGTAAATTTATTTTCCCACCAATAATGTAAAGATCTTTATTATTGCTAATCTCCATATTAGCAATCTCGAGCATGCTTTGCTTTTTTAATAGGGAGCCTTTAATCTTATCTATAACGAGTCCTTTATAGCTCGGTGATTTAACATCAAAATCCAGCATTAAATTCCAAGAGGGCAATATGCCGCTAACCTCTCCTTGAATGACTATTGGACCACTAGCGACTCCCTTCCCGGCGATAATAGAGTCAAAATTTTCGAGCATAATCGGGGCACCCTTAAACTTAAAAAGATAGCTTTTATCGAGGGCAAAAAATCCACTTCCAAACAGGCGTGTTTCTTTTTCACGCAGAGTAATCTTATCAGCACTTAGTAACTTGCCATCCCAGGAAAGATTAAAAGAAAGCAAATCTATAGATTGAGCTATAGCCTCAGAATTGCTTGTGATTACATAGGACAAGTCTATTTCTTTAATATTAGATAAACTTGTCACCTTAATATTCTCTAAAGGAGAGGAAAAAAACTGTTCACTTAGTCTGCCACTAAACCTAGTATCGCTATCGATGTATCCCTGGGCTGAGCCCATGGAACTGATATATATTTTAGTGGAATCAAAAGACAATGATCTAAGCGAAAGATCGGTGACAAAATTTTTATCTTTGAAAAGCGTAGCTGTTGCGTGTATTTCCCCCTTTTTGTCCGTATAGATGCTGGCCTTCCTTAGTAGTACGCTTCCCCTATTCAGGTCGAGTTTCAGGTCTGCTTTTATAATCGAGCGACCATACGCATTAGCGTTTTTTCCTTTAATATTTAACACGATTGAGTTTTGCTTTAAAGACCCTTTCACCTGAAAAACTGCATCGGCTTTTCCTGTAATAATTTTAGTATTCCCAACTAGATTTTGTAAGTCGACTCCCATTAATGACCCATTAATATTAAAAGCGGGTTGTGGCCCACTGAAATCCGCAGTACCTTCTGTTTTAAATGTCCCTTTTTCAATAAGACCTTTATCTATTAAGAAGCTAATTTTTTGCTTATTGAATTCAAAAGCAGAAGAGATATTGGCAATCGAATAAGAATAAACGCTGGCTTGGGGGATACTTATGCGACCTATAATTATTGGGATTGATTGTCCTGGAACAGACTTGGCTGTAATATTGAGATTAGCCATCCCCTCTAATTTGTATGCTTTTGCTGGCGGATAAACCAAATCAATCGAAGCGAGATCAAAGTTGGCAGCAGCCAATTCTATGTCTATCCCGGGAGAACTTTCCTTAAGGGATATGTTACCTGAAACGAAAAATGAATTACCAGCGACCTCGCCCCTAACTCCAAAAAGCTTAAACATTGAATGAGCATACTCTGCCTGGACTTGTGTATCTTTTATTTGCACCTGCAAGGGAGTAGCATAATCCGTGTAATTAATCTCACCCTTATTGACTTGTATATTCAATTTATAAGGAAACTCAGCACTTGAAGGATTCTGACTCTTTGGAGGAATTAAGCTTGAAAAGTTAAAAATCCCATCCTTATCGCGATTTATCAAAACCACCGGTCTTGAAATATTAATATTAATTATATTTTCTGATGAATTGCGGTTAAAAAAAAGGTTAAAAAGGTTATATCTAATCCCTATTGATGATACCGATAATATTCTTTGTTTAGGAGACGTGTCAGTATCTACCTTAATATCATTAAGCGTTAATTTCCATAAAAAATTGCCACCAATGGAGCCTATGGTTATTTTTGCAGGAAATGAGTCACTGATCTTGCTGGTTATAAATTTACTCAAATAGGCCTGAGGCAAACCAGTATGCATTACAACAATAATACTCAAAAACATAAAGGTGATTATTATGAAACACCAAAGAGCCATAGATCGCAAAATTTTTTTCATGCTAGATGCTTATTCTGATTTAGCATCACAATATTTGATCCCATCAATATAAACAATGCATTTATCTGAAACCATAACAATAGAAGAATAATACTTGATATTGTCCCATATGTTTTGTTAAAACTACTTGCGATATAAACAATAAAATAACCAAATACAATATTAAATATGGCCATAGAGGTAGTGACAAAAATTGCCCCAAAGATGAGTTGCTTATAACTTGCCTCTACATTAAAAACTTTTTTATAAAACATGG
>MFRH01000066.1:1161-10006 GCA_001783275.1 Candidatus Margulisbacteria bacterium GWF2_35_9 | reverse complement strand
TTTATACTAATGGTTACCATGTTTTATAAATATCACAAGATAAAAGGAGGCCTCAATCACATAAGCTATAGGAATAAAACTCGCTGGGAAATTTAATAAGTTAAGTAACTTAAAATATAATATCACCCTTAAGAATAAAAAAAGTTCAATCACCGATGTAAAAACAAAAAATAGCAAAAACGCTATGGCATTTTGTCTTATAAAAGAACGAGTTTCTATGATTCCATTTATATTATTTACTGTAAATATAAGCGATCGAAAAACACCAACTCCTGCATATAGAGACAGCGCAAAACTTAATACAAGTGCAGTAATTGAACTACTTGGCAAAATTGTTCCGTGATTACTCTTTATAATCTGATACAAAGCATCCGGCATAATGGATGATAAAAAATTCATAAAAAGATCATAAAATTCTAAAGGCACAGCTAATAAGCCAAATAATGAAGACAAAAAGAATAAACTAGGGAAAATAGAAAAGATAGCCGAAAAGGCAATAGCACTAGAATGGTACATTAAGGATTGCTCAAAAAAAATATTAAATAAGTTTTTTAAGTATATATTAAATTTCATAATAGTATTCCTATCGCTGAAATAATTATACCAACGATAAAACTAGCTTCTGCTGAAAAACATATTTAATGATTATTACAATTAATTTGCCATAACTGCAACATATATATCTACGAAGTGGGCTAAAGGTCAGAAATTAAAGGTATTTATACTTACTAAAGGCGCTCTGTTCCGAAAGACCAATTAATCTGGAGCGGGAGACCGGGCTCGAACCGGCGACCTTCTGCTTGGCAAGCAGATGCTCTACCAACTGAGCTACTCCCGCGTTTGGTTAAAATACGTATTAAAACTTAAATTTACTATCGAGCATATTATCACTCGAATCAACAACTAATCAACCCATAGATATATAGTCGTTTTTTATGGTGCGCGTGGAGGGACTTGAACCCCCACGCCGAAGCACTAGATCCTAAGTCTAGCGTGTCTGCCATTCCACCACACGCGCACACTTTGCTTGAAAGCTACCAAATTATCGCAAAAAATATCATAGGTGTCAATTTATGACATTAAATAGTCGGAACATAGAATATCGATACAAAAAAGTTGCAAGTTATACCGATATATATAAGAAGCATAGCTTCAAAAAAAGTTATAGGGAGACGTATGTCTTATAAACAAAGGTTCGCAAGTGATTTTGAAAATTATTTTGTTGGTAGTATTAACCCTCCTTGTGGTAATATAGGCCAAAACCACAGGTTTATCGCAAAAACAGAAAAATATTTGGGATTTTTTCTGAAAAGTACCGATAAATTTATTAAAGGGACAAATAAAGGGGTGGTTAATATGAGAGAACGTGTAAACTACAAAGGACAGATTAAGAAGAACTCAATTGATAAAAACTTCTGGGAAGAATTTAGGAAGAGAGGTTTTAGAATTGACAAAAATAATGACGGTAGCTTTCACGAAGAAGTAAAACAGGCAAAATTCCATAAGAAGAATGCGAATACATATGAAGTTTGTTTTGATGGAAAAACAAAGTTTAATATTGTATCAGGAAAAGATTTTATGAAAACAGTATCTCAAATTGAAGGGCTTGTTAAGTACAAGTTATTTAAATAGGAGAATAAGAAATGGTCAGTCCAGTATCTAGATATGGATCATCATTTAATGCCGGGTGGAATGTTACATCTTCTACCAACGGATTAGATTCTTTAAACATTAATAAGTTTAATACAGTCCATACACGACCACAAAATGTTGAACAGGAAGCGAAAGGCTTTTCAGTACAAGTTCATAATGTACCAGAAGCGTTGCAATGGATTTCAAAAAAGATTGAAAAGAAATTCAACCTTAAAGTTTATAACTCCGATATTCCATTTAATGAAGAAGAGCTAAGAGTGATTTATCATACACTAAGTTCCTTACCTATGGAGGATTTAAAAGGGGTTAAATCTATTGTAAAAAATAGAAGCCTTCAATTAAATCTTGAAGAAGCACCTTCTGGTGTTTTTGCAAAGAAACATAAAAATCGTGCGTATGGGGCTTACGATGAAGCAAATAAACGTATATTTCTTTTTGAAACAGATAGTCCCGACCAGGTTGCAACAGTAATCAAACATGAAGTCGGCCATGCATATCATAGTAATAATATGAGTTTTAGAGATTTTTTCTTATTTGCTTTGCGAAGTGGATGGGATGTTGCTAGCCATGAACAAAGGTATATTCCCGGTAACGAATTCTATAATATCGGAATGGTCAAAGTGAATCTAACAAAGGAAGAGGCATTGGAAACATGTTCCTATTTTGACTGGAAATCAGTAAAAGAACTCCATGATAAATATAATAAATATGTTCTTGTTCCGCCAAAAGACAAAAAAGAGTTATATGCATTTAAAAATCCGTTTGAAACTTTTGCAGTTTTTTACGAAAAAACGCACTAACTTACATTCTCCGTTATTTCCTAAAACAATTAATCATTGACCATCCCTTTACTTGTATTTATAATGCTAAAGTTAATTTTATAAATTCTATACTAATCTAGGACAAGGCAGGTGTAAGAAATTGAAACGTACTTTTCAACCTAATAATAGAAAAAGAAATAAGACTCATGGTTTTTTAGTAAGAATGAGCACGCATGGTGGTAGAAACGTTATTAAAGCCAGAAGAAAAAGAGGAAGGGTTCGGTTAGCTGCTTAATTATTCATTTGGAAGCCAGTCAAGACTGAAAACTAGCAAAGAATACTCTGACGTTTTTAATAGTGGGAAGAAGGTTATTGGTAGTGGAATTGTTATATACTATAAACCCGGAACAGAACTTAAAACAGGAATCATCGCAAGTCGCAAAGTAGATAAACGAGCCGTTATTCGCAATAGAACAAAAAGAATTTTAAGAGAAGTTTTTAGATTACATAAGCCAACCTTAGTCGGAAATTATGTAATAATAGCTAAGAATAGCATACAAAAAATGAATTATGCTGAGATATTAACTGATTTTAATCGAGTTATAAAGAAAATAAATAAACAATATGATAACTAAAATTATTATAAAAAGTATTAAGTTTTATCAGTTTTTTTCTAAATCGATGCAAAAGAAATGTCGGTTTTATCCATCTTGTTCAGAATACATGATTCAATCTATAAATAAGTACGGCTTATTTATAGGTTTGCAAAAAGGTATTTTTAGGATCTCTAAATGCCATCCATGGAATCCGGGTGGGTATGATCCGGTTTAATCTTTAAGGAGGGGAAAATGCACCCAATACAATACTTAGTAAACAATATGATGTTACCTATTTTACAATTCTTTTATGAAATGACACATAATTATGGATTAGCAATTGTTTTTTTAACGATAACTATAAAGCTGTTGCTTTTTCCATTTACAGTTAAACAAAACAAATCCATGGCTGGAATTAAAGTTCTTCAGCCTAAGGTTAAAGAACTTCAGGCAAAATACAAAGATAATCCACAAATGGCTCAAACTAAAATGATGGAACTGTATAAAGAGCATGGGGTTAATCCCCTTGGAGGATGTTTGCCAACGCTTATTCAATTACCATTTTTTATTGCCATTTTTGTTAGTCTAAATAGTCCCATGTTTAAAGAATTAATTTCAGCAGAAGGAGTAAATGCTTCTTTCTTGTGGTTAAAGAATCTTGGATTGCCCGACCCGTTATTTATACTTCCAGTGCTTGTCGCTTTATCCACTTATTTTTCGCAAAAAACAATGAGTCCTGGTGGAGCAAAAGATGATCCACAAATGAAAATGTTTGCATATATGCCGTTTATTATGCTTTTTATTTGTTTCAAAATGGCAAGTGGAGTTCTTATATACTGGGCTCTCTCTCAGTTTTTAACAAGTTTGCAACAATACTATCTTAATAATAAATTAGCTGAGAAATCTAAAATAAAAGGAGAATAGAATGGGACTGTTTGATATTTTTAATAAAAATGTTGAGGAAAAAAATGAAGTAATTGTAAGTGATAATGCTGGCAACATGATAGAGGATGATACCCACAATGTAGCGAAAGATACTTTAACAGAAATACTTGATTTAATGGGTTTCTTTAATGTTGTCAAAATTCTTGATTTTGATAAGACATTTATTTCTCTTGAAATTAAAGGAGATGACTTAGGCCGTATTATTGGTAAAGAAGGAAATACGTTATTTGCTATTCAGCTTATTTTAAGAAGTATATTATCTAGAAAATTTAAACGACCAATTAATATACAGCTAGATGCTAATAATTATAGAGAACGAAGAATGACTGCTCTTAAAAGTATTGCAAAAGATGAAGCTGAAAATGCAATTAGTTCAAAGACTGAAATTTCATTAAAACCGATGAATGCGTGGGAAAGACGGATTATTCATCTGACATTACAAGATAATGAACTTGTTAAAACCGAAAGTGTTGGAAAAGATCAGGATCGCAAAGTAATTATTATACCAGTTTAAATGACCCTGCAATCTTTTTCAGATACGATTGCTGCAATTTCAACTCCGATTGGAATTGGAGGAGTATCTGTTATCCGAATCAGTGGAAACAAAACACAAGAGATTGTATCTCAATTATGCTCAGAAAAAAAGTTTCAGGCGAACCATATAGTATTTACACGTTTTTATAACAGTCTTGGAGATATTTTAGATGAAGGGTTAATCTCCTTCTTCAAATCACCTCATTCATACACAGGAGAAGATGTTGCCGAGGTAAATTGTCATGGAGGGTACATAACGGTTAAGCAGATACTGGATTGTATAATCAGCTACGGTGCTCGTTTGGCAGACAAAGGAGAGTTTACCCAGAGAGCATTTATTAATGGGAAAATTGATTTACTTCAGGCTGAGTCGATTATTGATATTATTGAATCAAAAACCGATAAAGCTTCAACTTTTGCTGTACAGCAACTTGAGGGGACTCTTTCAAAGAAAATTACACAAATACGTAGTCAATTATTAGAAATTATCAGTCATCTGGAAGTTCATTTGGATTATCCCGAGGAAGAAGACTTGCAATTGCACACTAGCTATATTACCCAATTAAGTATATTGAGTTCAGAGATTGAAAATCTTCTTTCAACCTATCAAACTGGTAGAATATTTAGAGAAGGTATTCTTACCGTTATAGTTGGAAAACCGAATGTTGGGAAGTCTAGTCTATTAAATATGTTGTTGGAAGAGAATCGAGCCATTGTGTCGGATGAACCTGGAACGACAAGAGACACTATTGAGGAATGGATTCAGATAGAAGGATTGCCTTTTCGGCTTGTCGATACAGCAGGTCTTAGGGAAGCACAGAACAATATTGAAAAGATTGGTATTGAAAAGACAAGAGAGTTTATTGGCAAGGCGGATATTCAAATAGTTATGCTTGATGCAGATACAGGTATTGAACTGGAAGATCAATCGATACTAAAAGATATTAGGGAGTCTACGCTAATTGTAATAAATAAATCGGATGTTGCTGGAAATAAAATGAACAAGATTAACGAGTATTTAAAGACACTAAGTATTAATCAACCCAGTGTTGTTATCTCAGTAAAAGAGAATACGGGTACGCAGGAATTAATTAAAAAAATGCTACATTTAGCAGAAACATATATTTCCTTTGGCACTATAGGGGAAGATACCGCATTGATTAATAACGATCGTCAAAAAGAAAAACTACTTCATGCTAAGGAAGATATCAAAAAGGCAATAAAAGCGATTGAAGGAAACCTGCCCGAAGATTTCTGGTTAATAGATTTAAAACAAGCATTAACTGAACTTGGAGAGATTACCGGAGAAAGTGTTAGTGATGAAATTTTAAATAACATTTTTTCCAGATTTTGTGTTGGGAAGTAATTTCTAAAAAAATATCATAATAATTCTGTTTTTTTAACAGAAATGACTGAAATTTCCTATGTATTCAACCGATATATTTATAAATGAATCAACGTGTTGAATCGTTTTTAAACTCTCGGGATGAATTGCAATTAAAAAAATGAATATAAGTCGTCAATATTATAAAATTATACCTCTTAAAATGCCAAAGGCCGCATTAAATTTAAGCCAACTAGTTGAGAAAACGTTTGGTTATTTTAATGGGGTTCAATCTTCTATTTTGGATATATTAGATGATGGGCGTAAATCTTTTGGAAATCCGTCTTCGATATTTTTTTTATTTCTTTGTTTTGATATGAAAGAGGAGCTTCCAAAATTATTAAAGGACGAGGACCCATTGCATGGTATTGTTTTTTTGGCGCAGAAATTAAATAATTATTTTGATAAAAATAATGATGAACCATCTCTTAAAACACTTCCTCATTTGGATCTTAAAGAAGACTCAAAAATTTATGATGTGTTAAGTGCCTATAATAAAAATGATCGAAGCCAAATTCGGTTTAAGCTCACTTACAATATGATAAATACTTTTTTTACGATGGATTATTTGTCTCCAAAACCAGAATTTAAAGAATTAGCAGAGAATTTCTTTACAAAATTGGATAGAGAACTTGCTTCATTTGTTCCATTGGGAGCTATTTATGCCCCATTGGTTAATTTGATATTGGCTTACTATGAAAGAACTGGTAAATTTAATAATCCAGACTTTGCAAAAGAATCTCCTCTCCTAGCTGCTCTTTTAAAACCAGAAAATTTGTATAGTCAGTATTTGGGTTATAAAAATGCCCAAATAGTGGGGTTCATTTTGCTTCATGTTATAAAGTATTTACAATCAGCAAGACATCCTGATATTTTTGAGGAATTAAAACCTGTAATTAAAAAGATTTTAAAAGAAGAAATTATTAAACTTTATAGCATTTCAACTGATTCAAAACCAACTGAATCTGCTGATTCTAGAATGTATTACATGACATTAATGCTATATTTTCTTCTTTTCCCAAAAGATTCAGAGTTGTTTGATTCAATTCCATTGGATAATTTGATTTCTCATGTTGAGAGGACAGTCGGAGTGATACAGAAAAGATCCAAGTTTAAACATTCAAGTGAGATAGCGACATCGGCCCTGAGTCGTCAGTGGGAAACGTTTTCTCACATACGTGATATATTAAACCCTCATAATGAATTGTCATTTTCTTTAATACGGGAAGCAAATAAGGCAAGCGATGAGTATGAGGTATCCTCAACAATGCTTATTGCCCAGGAACTACTGATAATTCTTAATACATGGAAATTAGAGGGACAGGTACAGTCTGACAAAAATTATGGAGCTCATTTATTTCAATCGATGGAAGCGTTTCAGTTATCAATAAAACAAAGTGGTATGACAAGTGGTTTAAGGGGGGTTGATGAAATACATTTTTTTAATCGCTTTAAAAAAGATGAGTATGGTCCGTCGGACATCTCACTTAATCCAATAGGATTTCTTAATCTTTTGACACTTTCTTATGAAAATAACCCAGAAATATTGGTAACGATTCTTAATGATGGTTATGAATTACTCGGCAATGACGAGTTTACTGAATATATTAATAATCGGTTTATAAATTCATCTAGTATGACGCTAATGAGTGTATCCCGACTTAGTTCAATAACTTTAATGATTGCAAGTGAGGAGATTAATCCGAACGTAAAACGAATATTGCTTGAAAAAATTAAAGGGATATCAAACCCTAAATTGTTGAAATCATTGCCGGAGTTATTAGAGTATGCAATTTATATATTAGAATCAAATCTTAGTAATTCTGATTTTATTGCATTTCAAAATGAATTGATTAGTGATATTTCTCTAAATATTCAATTAACGGTTGAGGAGTTAAGTTTATTAGTTAAGTTTCTTCAAAAAGGAAGTTTGTCAGTGGCAAATAGAAATGCGGCACTGCATGTGTTATCGGTGCATATGATGGGAAGCGGTCAGGATATATTAGAATATAATCAACCGTTGCTCCATTCCATGTTTGAATATATGTCTGGAGTCTATTCTCAAGAAGAGATGTTGTCCATTGTAGACAGTACAATACTTCATGCTACAAAAGTAACGGAACTTGGTTATACAAAGTTGATAGGTTTATGCGGTCTCTGTTTTTCAAATAAGATTCCAATCTATTTAAGAGCCGCCATTGCTAAAAAATTGTTAAGTTTTTATCCGCATAGTTTTATACTTCGGTATATTTTAATACTCAATAGTGACGAGCAATATTCGATAAAAACCATAAATTACTTATTAGCGGGTAGGGATAAAGAATTTAAGGATATGCACGATCTAGAGCAAATAATATTAATGCATTTCTTTCAAGAAGTGAATCCGAAAGTGATTGATAATAATTTAAGAAAAATAAGAACTAATTTAAACAATCAAAAAACAGAGATAACAGCTGTTTTAGCTAAAAAAGCAGAATTAGTTAAGCAAGCAGAACGCGAATTAGCTAGGCTAGAGGCAGAAGAAATGGCAAAACAGGCAGCGGTGGAAGTTGCCAATAAAGCTGCAGAAATTGCACGAAAAGAAGCAATTGCAAAAACTGATTTGAAGATGCAGAGTATTGCCTTTGCATTAAATCCCCCTTCAGTATTGGAAAAAGACCTTTTTCTATTACAGAATTTGGAGACTCCCGATGTAGCGGGTATTAAAGAACTCAGAACAAAGCTGATCGAAGAATATGATATGCGAGTGATGACATTGTTTCAATTTCTTGAGGTTAATAAAGATACGCTTATTGAAAGCGAGAGTGACCTAAGTTGGTATAAAGAAAATCTGAATGCAAGTTCAGAAGATAGAATTGTTTATTTGCTGAATCAAAAAATTGAAAAGTATGAATCCCGTGGAAATTTTATAAAAAAAGAAGAAGAATTGGTAGAGAGAAAGATACAAACAGCACTGATTAAAGCAAATGCGG
>MFRH01000066.1:314-1134 GCA_001783275.1 Candidatus Margulisbacteria bacterium GWF2_35_9 | reverse complement strand
CAGACCAAACCTTACGTTTTACATGCTGAAGCAAATGCAATAACAAAAGTAGCGAAATCGAATAACAGCTCGCAAGATGCAACATTATATGTAACAACATCACCCTGTATGGAATGCTCAAAACTAATTATTCAGTCGGGTATAAAAAGAGTGGTTTTTTGCGACAAATATCACAACGAAGAAGGTTTACGTTTGCTCGAAAGAGCTAAAATAGAAATTGTTCATATTATTCTTTAATTCATTATCTGATACTTTTATGAGTACAAGTAAAATAAATAAAATATATCTACCCATAATTTTTGCATTAATACTTGCATCCGGAATTTTTTTGGGAAGTAAATTAAATAACAATCCACGTCAGAACTATTCATTCTTGTATAACAGAAACGACAATCTTTCAGGTGTAATTGATTATATTGAAACAAGGTATGTTGATTCAATAAACCGTAAAGAACTCGAAGAATCGGCAATTCCTGCATTACTTGAAAAGCTCGATCCTCATTCTGTGTATATCCCTGCAGCAGAGATGAAAAGTATTAATGAAGATATGCAGGGTAACTTTGAAGGTATAGGTGTTGTTTTTAATCATCTTACCGATACAGCAATTATTATTAGTGTAATTTCAGGAGGGCCATCGGATAAAGTCGGAATCCTTGCAGGCGACAGGATTATTAAAGTAAATGATTCGTTAATAGCCGGGCAAAAACTAGAAAGCGACCAGGTAGTTGGTATGCTTAAAGGAATGCGCGGCACAAAAGTAAAAGTGTCTGTTCTGAGAAAGAATATCAGCGGATTAATCGACTTTGAAATTATTCGGGAT
>MFRH01000066.1:0-286 GCA_001783275.1 Candidatus Margulisbacteria bacterium GWF2_35_9 | reverse complement strand
CTTTTATGGTAAACAACGAAACGGGTTATATTAAAATAAATCGCTTTGCTCAAACAACGTACGAGGAATTTATACAGGGTGTTGAAAAACTAAAAAGTCAAAACCTGAAAAAACTTATAGTTGATTTACGTGGAAATACAGGAGGGTACATAAATGCAGCAGCAAATATTGCAGATCAGTTTCTTGAAGATGGCAAAATGATTGTTTATACACAGGGTAAATCGAGTCCGAGAAGCGAGATTTACTCCAGTTCAAGAGGAGTTTGCGAAGATGTTGAAGTAGTTAT
>MFRH01000065.1 GCA_001783275.1 Candidatus Margulisbacteria bacterium GWF2_35_9 | reverse complement strand
ATAGCATGGTATTTGAATATGTAAGTATTTATCTTTAATTTCCATATTTTTAAGTCCCCTTCGGAATTCTCAATTGATAAATAGTTCCAATATTTTTTTTGCTACAAATATGGAAACTTCCACCATGAGATTTAATAATATGTCGGACAAAGGCAAAATCAAGATTTAAATCTTCCAGATTTTGTTCGCTTTGCATAAATTTTTCAAATAGCACATTCTTTTGTGTTAATTCAATTAACTCAATATTATTAAAATAGTAGTTGTGATGAATAAGCTCAATTAAAGAATAATCTTTTTCAAAGATATAGCAGATTATTTCAACTTTCTTGTAATCTTTGTTTTCCGACGCAATTTTAATTAAGAAAGAAAGAATAGTATTTATGGATTGTTCAATTCGGTCAGCGTCAATCATCAGTTTCGTTTGATTTTTTTCTAGTCGCATTTTTAAATCTATTTTATTTGATAGAAGTAAGTTGCCTAGGGAATCCACCACTTTTTCGATGATGTAGGTGATATCAGTGGGTTTTAATGCTAGTCTCATCGGACCTGCCTCAATTTCTGCATAAACAATAAGCTTATTTAGCAAGTCATAGGCGAGGAATATGTTTTTAGCCAAATTCTCTTCAATTTCTGGTTCATTTGAAAAACGAAACAGCTCTTTTGTTTTTTTTATGTATAAAAGAGGGTTATACATTTTTGTTGCAGTTAGAAACAATACTTCGGATTTTTCGCGTTCTTTTTGTTTAGTGCTAGTAATATTTCGTAGAGAAATAATATACTTTTCTACTTCATTTTTGTTATTGGTTATTTCCGAGATTTTCCCTAGAAGCACTAGCCGTTCGGGTTTAAATAAAACTAAACTGACGTTAGGATTATTCGTGGGCTTAAGTAATTCATTAATTAGAATTTCTTTTTTAATAGGATTGAGCGAAAACAAATCTCTAGCAGCCGGATTTTCTAAAATAATATTTTGCGATTGGTCTGTGATAATTATTCCATCGGCAATATTATCGATGATGGATTTTAATCGTTCAGTCGCATTTTTTTCAACTTCAATTACTTCAATTACTTTTATTTGATTTGCCACTGCCATACTGATAGTTTTGCCGACTTCTTCATCATATTCATTAAAGTCTCGTTTGCTTTTTTGATTTACAATTTGAATAATTCCAAACGTAATACTATCTGTTGCTAGTGGTATTTGTAAAAAATTATAGGGTTCTAGAATATCTTTAACCAGTAAGGTTTCTTTCTCTTCTGCAAGGAGAAAATTCTTAATAATACTCTTGCTATTCGTTTTTAAATTGAATTCTGTACCAAGATTAATTGTATAATATGAAGGTTTATCCTCAGTTGTTTTTTGGTATATATATGCGGTATATTGACCGTTTTTAAATAAAATGATTAAAGAACACTCGGATCTAAAAATTTTTAGGGTGTATTCTAGCGTCAGTTTAATAATTTCTTCTCGACCGTATAAAGTCGGAAGTTCTAACAAAAATTTGATATATTGAAACATCAGTATATTTTTGTCTTGTAATTTATTGGCTGTTATTTCTGTTTCCGATGTTAATGCGGTAATCATGTCATTTGCTTTTAATCCGATGGAGGAAAACGGATCTTTCCCACGACTGGTAAAACGTTTAAATGTATTTCCTGCAATAACCTTGTCAAAGAAACCAATAATTTGAACCGCTTTTTTTCTTATATATATGATATAAACAATTAAACTAATAATAATGGTTAACTCAATGATTATTAAATAATTAAACATATTTGAAACGTTATCCCCTAAACAGTATTTTTTTTCTGCTACAACTAATTATATCAATTTTAGGGCAGAGTGAGAATATTAATCCATTTATATTCACTTGTTTATCTGGGGTATTTACAATACATAAGGATAATGAATTATCCGATGAAAGATCGCTAGAAATAATTAGCGGATTATTGTCCATGGCCACTCTATCGAGTTTGTCTTCTGAGTTGTATTTTATATGGTATTCTGCTGCATATTTGTGTTTATTAAACCATTTAGAGTTGAATCTTGTTTCGACAATTTTTTTTATTGTTATACCATTTGGGAGATAGGATTTAAGTTTATCTGCATGTTCCTGTAGTGAGTATAATGGGTCTTGAATTGAAATATGCAAAAATTCATGATCTCCTTGAATCCCAAGAGAAAGAGGTTGTATAAAGTTTATTTTCATGTTGCTTTGGAATTGATTTGAATAAGCAACAGGGATATTTGCCATTCGAACAATCCTTTCCCATAACGCTAGAAAATCCAAGTGACCAAGATAAATCATGTCTGCTTTTTTTTCATAGATTATAATAAAATATTTAGATTCTTGAAGGTTTTTATTGGTCATTACAAGTTCATTGTAAGCAATAAAATACATTTAACCAAGTACCTGTGAAAAAATACTTGATTAATTCTTTAATGCATATTAGTATATGATTCAGAAATTAGCACTCTATGACTAAGACTGCTAAAAAGAAAAAGGAGGGTTACATATGATAAAACCATTAGGCGATAAGGTACTTGTAAAGCCAAGCAAAGGTGAAGAAAAAACTAAAAGCGGAATTGTATTACCAGATTCAGCTAAAGATAAGCCAAACGAAGGAGAGGTTGTTGCTGTTGGTCCAGGACGAAAAACAGATGACGGGAACCTTATCCCAATTGATCTTAAAAAAGGTGATATTGTTATTTATACTGGGTATTCAGGAACAAAATATAAGATATCCGATGAAGAGTATTTGATTATTTCTGAAAGCGATATATTAGCAAAAAAATAAAGGAGGACAAACATGGGTGGTAAAAAATTAGCATTTAATGAAGATGCATGGAAGCATCTGAATATAGGAGCAAAAGTAGTATATGATGCAGTAAAGGTTACACTTGGACCTAGAGGTCATAATGTTGTGATCGATAAAAAATGGGGATCGCCTACCATTACAAAAGATGGTGTGACAGTTGCAAAAGAAATTGAATTGAAAGATCCTTTCGAAAATATGGGCGCTCAACTTGTTAAGGAAATCGCATCAAAAACCAACGATATAGCGGGTGATGGAACGACAACTGCAACAGTTCTTGGTTATGAAATATTCAAAGAAGGTCTAAAAAGTGTTAATCGAGGGATTAATCCAGCTGCTCTAAAAAAAGGGATTGAAAAAGCAGTTGAGGCTGCAGTAAAAGATATGGTAAGTCGAAGTAAAAAAGTAGATAAGAAAGAGTCTATCGCTCAAGTTGCATCTATTTCTGCTAATAATGATTCAGAAATTGGAAATTTAATTGCTGATGCATTTGATAAAGTTGGAAAAGATGGCGTTATAACTGTTGAAGAATCAAAGGGAATTGAAACAACTCTTGAGGTTGTAGAGGGAATGCAGTTTGACAAAGGATATGTGTCTCCGTATATGATTACAGACAGTGATAGAATGGAAGCAATTTTGGATGATCCATTTATATTGATTACAGATAAAAAAATATCTGCCGTAAAGGATTTATTACCGGTTTTAGAAAAGGTAGTAAATATGGGAAAACCTCTTTTGGTTATTGCAGAGGATCTTGATGGTGAAGCCCTTGCGACGATTGTTGTTAACAGGCTAAGAGGTACTCTCAATGTTGTAGCAGTAAAAGCCCCTGGATTTGGCGATAGACGTAAAGCAATGCTTCAAGATATTGCGATCCTAACTGGTGGAACTGTTATTACAGAAGAGACTGGCTATACCTTAGAAAAAACCGAAATTGAAATGCTAGGTAGAGCTAAAAAAATCAGAGTGGAAAAAGATAATACAACGATTGTTGAAGGTGCCGGTTCTTCAGATGATATTGAGTCACGAGTTTCTCAAATCAGAAAAGAATTAGATTTGTCTGATTCAACCTATGATAAAGAAAAACTACAGGAACGTTTAGCAAAATTATCTGGTGGTGTTGCAGTTATTAAGGTAGGAGCAGCAACAGAAACAGAACTTAAAGAGAAGAAACACCGCGTTGAAGATGCATTATCAGCGACACGAGCTGCAGTTGAAGAAGGAATTGTAGCAGGTGGAGGAGTTACTCTTATTCGATCAATTGCTGCAATTGAAAAAGTGGAAAAAGCAACTCTTGATATTGATGAAAAAAATGGGATTATGATTGTTAAAAAAGCGGTAGAAGCTCCTTTAGCAACAATTGCACTAAATGCTGGATTGGAAGGTGCCGTTATTGTTGAAAAAGTGAAGGAACTAAAAAATAATGAGGGTTTTAATGCATTAACTCTTAAATATGAAGACTTAATGAAAGCAGGAGTTGTTGATCCAGTCAAAGTTACTCGATCATCACTTCAAAATGCAGCAAGTATTGCATCAATGCTTTTAACTACATCTGTTCTTATCGCGGATGAACCAGAAGAAGAAAAGCCTGGTATGTCGCCTGGAATGGGTGGTGGCATGGGCGGTGGAATGGGCATGCCCGGAATGATGTAAAAATATAGTTGAATTATTAAAAAAAGCCCGCTGACAGCGGGCTTTTTTTTGTTTATAATGTAAACCAATAATGCAATTTATTCAATTTATACGTGCTAATCTCTTTCTAATAGAAATCCTCATTGTTTGTGGTTTATTTGGTACTTATTATATCTTGGAAACCAAAGTTCATCCGGTTAAACGAATTATTAATGGACTTTTATTGGTTTTAATTTTTGGAATTCCTATTTTTTTTACTTCAGCTACCCGAAGTGTGTTTGAAGTAAATAAACTTTTACTCCTCAGAGTTACGACTACCTTATCCATTGTATTTATATGTATTAGGGCATTACTAGTAGATTATGATAAAAAAAATGAGGATGCTATATATAAGAATCGTGATTATTATGAGGTGTTTGGGGTAAAGTGGTATAAAACAGGCATTGAAATTCCTATTGTGATTTGGTTGATTGTTAATGTGATATCTACTTTAATTAGTCAAAATCTATATGTTTCCATTATCGGTGCATATGATCGATGGGAAGGGCTAATTACTGTTTTTAATTATACAATTTTATTTTTATTGTTTACAAAAATAGTAGACAATATTCGCTTTTTTTATTGGATATTCTATTCATTTATAACCTCTGCGTCCATCAGTGCTATATATGGGATTGCCCAAAGCAACGGGTTTGATTTTATGCAGTGGTCAGCGGATGCAACAAAAAGAGCCTTTGGAAGCATCAATAATCCGGTGCACTATGGCCCATATATCGGAATGATGATTCTATTGGTTTTCGGATATATGATACAAATCAAGTATTTTCAGAATAAAATGCCAAAAATACGTTATCACTTATTATTTTTAGTATCAATTATTCTGACATTAATTATCTACTACGCCATGTTTACTTCTTGGGGCAGAGGAACTTGGCTTGGATTTCAAGGAGCGTTAACATTCTTTTTGTTATTCATTACAAAATTATTTGTTACCAAGAATAAGAAACTTTTTTTTATTGATGTACTTGCCACTATGGCTATGGTTGCTGTGTTTTATATAACTTTTTTATTCAGAGTATATAAAGCAAATCCAGTAATGGTCTTTTCAATTGTGGCGCTAATTTTTGCCCTTTATGCAATTTGGGTGATTTCTCAGAAAAGAATAATCAATCTGGTAGAACGTTTTGTTATTGTATATATGGCATTTAGTATCCAATTGATTTCTGCTGATCCAAAATATTTTTATATTTATATGGTTTTCTTAATCGTTTTAATGGTCATTCATATATATATGAGCAAACAAGAAAGTATTTTTTTGCAAAATAAATGGATTGTATATATCTTGTTCTGTTTTGGTTTTTTACTGTTAGCACCAACTGTTGTCGATTTTTTAATTGTTCTAGTATTTTCAACTCTTTTTTATTCGATTAGTATCATAAACAAAGAACTAAAAGATAAACCAATTGCTATTTTTGTCCCATTAGTATTTATTCTGATAATCGCTTTTTTTCTTATACCAAAACTATCTTTATATACAAAAATTATGGATGCATCCCATAGTCGTGAAAAAAATATGAATGTCTTGAAAATGGCGAGAAGCAAGGTTTCTTCATACGCAACAGAAGCAACTGGAGAATATTCTCCACGAATTAGTATGTGGAAAAGCGGTATTACATGGGGACTTAAAAATCCCTTGTTTGGTACAGGCCCGGATACTATAAAAGAAATGTACCCTTATTATCGACGTGTCGAATATGCTAGACGGGAAGGTGGGCACAATCTAACCCCTGACAGACTTCATAACGAATATGTGAATACTTTTGCCACCACAGGTTTCCTAGGGATTATTGGGCGGTATATTCTTGTAATAGGTATCTATGGTTATCTCGTCATCGGGTATCTGTATAAGAACTTGAAAAAGCCTTCTTATTACTTAATCCTAAGTACCTTTTGTGGATTTTTATTCTATCAAGGACAAGTGCTATTTAATTTTGGTGTGGTTGCAACAGCTTCTTTAACTTATCAACTAATGGGGCTTGGGCTTGCAATCGGTTATTATGGATTTGGGAATTCATATGAAGGAAAGTAAACGTTTAGCTAAAGATACTCGACTAATTATTGTATTTTTTGTTGCAATGATTGTTTCATTTTCTTTATGGCAATTTATTCGCCCATGGATTGCAGAGTATTATTATCGAAATGGGTATGTTGCTAATACATATAATAAATTTAAGGAGTCTGCGGTTTACTTAGATAAAACATTGAAATTGGCTCCTTGGGAAACCTATTATCTAATTACTCAAGTTAAAAATTATGAATCATTATCTCAAATGACCAGTGACATAAAGGAGAAGGTCCGTTACTTAAAGATGGCAAAAGATTTATATGATTATATGTTAAAAATAAACCCGACAAATCCTTGGTATTATAATGGACTTGCCTCAATTTATTTAGGCTTATCTAACTATAGTGAAGATCAAGTGGAACGAAAGCAGTATTATGAAGATGCGGGAAAGGCCTATGAGCAGGCAGCTAAAATAGATTACTTAAACCCTTTATTTCAGATGTCGCTAGCCTATTATTATCATCGTATTGGAAGAGTTAGTGAAGCTTATGCTCTTTATCAAAAGTGCGTTGAACTGGATGATTGGTTTGTTGAGGCTTATTACAATATGGCAGAAATGGATCTTTCAGCTGGAAATATAGATAAAGCGATTGAAAATTTTGAAAAAATAGCAACGGCTGATGTTCAATGCTATGCTCCATCAAATAAGACATATAAGAATTGGGTTAAGGGTGGTAATTATAAACACTATCGTGAAAAACTGGGAGAAATTTATCTGTCTCAAAATAAATTTGATTTAGCCATTAAGTATTTTGAGTGGGCTTTGGAGAATAACAAAGAAGATCCAAAGTTATGGAGAAGTTTGGGCGTTTCTTATCATCAAGCTAGACAATTGGAACGTGCTATTTATGCATATAAACAGGCAATTTCAATTGATCCAGAGCTTTATGACATATATAAGTATTTAGGATATGTTTACTATAATGTAGGTCTTTTAAATGGTAGCGTTGAAAATTTAAAAAAGTATCTTAAGGTAACTCCATCGGATAAAAAAGCTCAAAACGATCTATCAAAAATTCAGAGCATCTTAAATTCGTCTGGAAGATAAACATATGTTTTATTTATTAATCGTTTTATTAACGGACATTATAGTGGTAAATGCCTCATTCCTCTGTGCATATATCATAAAATTTAAGTTAAGTTTTCAATCGATTTTTGATATTAGATATGGAAATTATGTTGCACATGCTCGAGTAGAACCATATTTGAACTCACTCTATATTATTACATTTATTTGGATCGTATCCCTTGTCATTTCAGGCGCTTATCGGAATCGACGCGGTTTATTGTCAGGTATTGAAGAGTTTCTTAATATTCTAAAGGGTGCGCTTGTTGCAACATTTTTTATTATGTCTAGCTTATTTGTGTATCGATTTATTCCAGGATCAAGATATATCATTATTTATGCATTTATAATAAATGTTGTTGCCATTCCCATTACAAGGCAAGTTGTGTTTTCTATCTATCATCGGTTTTTTAATAAAGTAGACAACTTAAAAAAAATATTAATTATTGGAACAGATGGAACTAGCCAGACCTTATATGAGAAAATTATATTAAATGAAAAACACTATTATCAAGTTTTAGGAGCAATTGGAGATAGTCCATCAAAAGTTTTGTATTCTATAGAAAAAAAGTTTCATTATATTGGTTCTTATAATACTCTAGATGACTATTTAATAAAACATCAAGTGGATGAAGTATTTATAGGATCAATCGAGTTAACACGCCATGAGTTATCATCATTAATTGATAAACTAATTGATAAAAATATTCATGTTCAACTAATCCCTTCTTTTTACGATATGGTATCAACCCATATTGAAACATCAAGCGATATGGGAATCCCTCTGTTTTCAATCAAACCTACAATATTAAATAATAAACAGGTAATGATTAAGCGAACAATTGATATCTTAATTTCAAGTATCTTGCTAATCATATTTAGTCCGTTAATGATTCTGGTTTCACTTTTTCTATTTCTTGAAGGTAAAGGGAAAATTATTTATGTTCAAGAGCGCGTTGGGTTAATGGGAAAATGTTTTAATATGTATAAATTTAGATCTATGCCGAATAATATTGAGGCAGAAACAGGTCCTGTTATTAATCATTCTGATATTAATAAGCGATATACTAAGATTGGTAGAATTTTAAGAAAAACATCGATAGATGAACTGCCTCAATTAGTTAATGTATTAAAGGGAGACATGAGCATAGTCGGTCCTAGACCTGAAAGACCATTTTTTGTACAGCAGTTTAAAGCAGAAGTTGAGGATTATGATAAACGATTACGCGTGACTCCTGGTATAACTGGATGGGCTCAGGTAAATGGACGAGCTGCTTTATCAACACGTGTTGATGAAAAACTGGTCTACGATCTGTATTATATAAACAACTGGTCGATAATATTTGATATTAAAATTATGATTAAAACTGTACTATATGTAATAACATGGCAAGGCGCATACTAACAGTTTTAATATTATTCAGTATTCTTTTTGCCTTCGATTATGAGGTAATAAAAAATATTGATGGAAATGATAGTATCACTACTATCTATTTAAATAATAAAGAGATGTTTTCATTAATGGGTGATGAGATAAAGGTGTTTAAAAATGCCTATTCGTTCATCTCTAAAATAATCCAATTTAATCAGCTAGGATATGATAGTAAGGATCTTATATCCAAAGAAATTAAACTAGGCAATTATGGAATTTATATTGATAACAATTTAATACTGAACTTCTCGGATCAAGAAAAAATATTAAATGAGAAAAGAGGGAACAGTTTAGAGTCATTAAGACGTTTCCTCCAATCCATTCAGAAAAAAAATTCTGCAAAAACGATCATTTCGAGTCGAAGAAAGATCGTAACAGAGATTAATTCCGTTACAGAAGTAAATATTTCCTCGGATAGTAACAGTAAATATTTTCCTGCGGTACATGAGTATTTACCTTTAGGTACAAAAGTGAGAATATTAAATCCCGAAACGGATTGGAGCGTCGTTGTTCAAATTGTGAAAAATCAACCATTGTCTGTTAAAAATGGGATTGGTCTCAATATTAAAGCAATTGAAGCATTAGGTGTAGATATTTATAGTGCTCATAAGATACGCACACAGTTTTTATAAAGGAGTCGTTTAACTATGCCTAAATTACTATTGGGAGTCAATATCGATCATATTGCAACAATCAGAGAAGCCAGAAAGGGTATCGAACCCGATCCATTAGCAGCGGCGTTGATTGCAGAAAGATTTGGGGCAGACTTAATTACTATCCATTTAAGAGAAGATCGACGACACATTAATGATGATGATGTATATAAAATAAAAAAAGCAATATCTATTCCATTAAATCTGGAAATGGCTCCAGTTGATGAAATAGTAAAAATAGCGCTCGATGTGAAGCCTTATAAGGTGACTCTTGTTCCGGAACGACGAGAAGAAGTGACTACTGAGGGCGGACTGGATGTAAGGACTCATCTTAAAGCTATATCCACGGTTAATCGGCAATTTAAAAAAGCCGGTATTATTGTCAGTCTTTTTATCGAAGCCGACATGGATCAGATATTAGCTTCAAAGGAGAGCGGCGCTGAATGTATCGAAATCCATACCGGATCATATTCAAATGCCTCATCTGCTAGTCAGAAAAAGGAACTGGAACGTATAAAAAAGGCTGTCAAGTATGCTAATGAGATTGGGTTAATTGTTCATGCTGGACATGGTCTTAATAATGATAATGTAAAAGCAATTGCTGAAATAGAGGGTGTTGAAGAACTAAATATCGGTCATAGTATTATCTCAGATGCTGTTCTTCGCGGATTAGGAGATGCCATAAGAAGCATGAAGGAGAATATGGTATAATGCGTATATGATTTGCCAAATATGTAATCAACGTCCTGCAACAATCACAATTAGTTCATCTGTTAATAATCAGAGCAAGGTTATGCATGTTTGCGAGCAATGTGCAAAAGAGAAAAAACTCGTTTTTTTACCACCACAAATTTTAAACTCCTTATCAATGCAGGAGAATTTACCACCATTTATTGATTCACTCCTTAAACAATTTAGCCAACCATCATTTGACAAGATTTACTCGATGTTTAGCGAGTATGCTAAAAAAGTAGTATATTTGGCACAGGAAGAGTGCCGACATTTGGGACATTTGCAAATTGATACTGGGCATTTGTTGTTAGGGCTAATCAAAGAAGAGGGATTTGTTTATCGATTTTTAAGTAATAATATTGACGAGGCTAAGTTTTTATCAGAACTGGAAAGCAGTTTAGGTCATGGCGAATTTGATTCGGACATGAGTCGAGACATAAAACTAAGTCCAAGAGCTAAAAAAGTATTGGAACTTGCTTATAATGCCTCGAAAGAAATGCGAAGCACATATGTTGCTCCTGAGCATATTTTGCTTGGACTACTTCGCGAGGCAGAAGGAATTGCGTTTATTCTACTGTCAAAGTACGGTATAACCGTTAATAGAGTTCTTGAGGAAATATTTAAAAAAATAGCTCCCGAAAAAGAAGAGAATCCAAATGACATTAGCCATTTATTTGGAGATATTTTGATGGATTTCCCCAAAGAAGATGAGGAATTAAAGGATATTTTCTCTCAGTTTGGTCGTGATTTGACCCGTGAGGCAATGGAAAATAAATTAGATCCAGTCATTGGCAGAGAGCCAGAAATTAAACGTATTATACGAATCCTTTCGAGACGAAAGAAAAATAACCCCGTGTTAATTGGCGATCCAGGTGTTGGAAAGACTGCGATTGTTGAAGGTTTAGCTCAGGCAATTGTGAACCAGGAAGTACCTGAAAATTTGTTTAATAAACGTGTGCTTGAAATTCAGCTGTCTTCAGTAATTGCTGGTACTCGATTTCGAGGAGATTTTGAGGATCGATTAAAACGATTATTGGAGGAAGCGACAAGTAAGGATAGTAATATCATTATGTTTATTGATGAGCTTCATACTATTATTGGAGCCGGTTCTGTTGGTGAAAATGCCATGGATGCAGCCAATATTCTTAAACCAGCACTTGCTCGAGGAGAGTTGCAATGTATCGGGGCAACTACGCTAGATGAATACCGAAAATACATAGAAAAAGATGCTGCTCTTGAACGACGATTTCAGAAAGTTGATGTTGAAGAACCGAGCAAGGATGAAGCGATTAACATACTAAAAGGATTGAGGGATAAATATGAAGCTTTTCATCGGGTTGATATTAGTGATGAAGTGATTAAAGAGGCTGTTGATTTATCCTGTCGATATATTTCAGACCGTTTTTTACCAGATAAAGCCATAGACTTAATTGATGAAGCAGCTGCGATGGTTCGGTTAGAATCTATTTCTCTTCCAGATAGTATTAAAAATGCACAGAAAGAGCTGCAAATAGTTAGAAAAGATGAGAAAGCCGCTGCAAAAAATCAGGAATATGAAAAGGCAGCCAGTTATCGAGATAAAATAAGTAAATTGGAATCTGCTATAAAAAATGAGCGTGAAAAGTGGATGGCAGAAAAAGGAACTCATATTTTTAAACTTACAAAGGCAGACATTGCTGAGGTTGTGGCAGATTGGACTAAGGTTCCAACAAAAGCCATTAAAGATGATGATGTGGATAAATTTATGCACATGGAAGAGAGTTTAGGAAAAATTATCATTGGTCAGCAGGAAGCTATTAGTGAAATAACCCGTGTATTAAAGCGAGCCAGAACAGGATTAAAAGATCCTGAAAAACCGATTGGTGCATTTATGTTTGCAGGACCGACTGGTGTTGGTAAAACAGAACTGGCAAAAGTGATTACCGAGTTTATGTTGGGTGATAAAAATAAATTACTCAGATTTGATATGAGCGAGTATATGGAGAAATTTAATGTTTCAAAGCTTATTGGGGCTCCACCTGGATATGTTGGGTATGATGAGGCCGGACAATTAACAGAGCAGGTCAGACGAAATCCATATTCCATTATTTTATTTGATGAAATAGAGAAAGCTCATCCGGAAGTGTTCAATATTTTATTACAAATACTGGACACAGGAATACTGACTAATTCTAAGGGACGAAAAGTAGATTTCAGAAATACAACCATTATTATGACAACAAACATTGGTTCATCAAGTTTAAAAGGGATGGGATTTGCTTCAAGCGATAAGTCATTAAACTATGAGTCTTTAAAACAGAATGTACAGGCAGAAATAAAAAAATCTTTCCGTATAGAGTTTATAAATCGTTTAAGTGGGATTGTTGTTTTTAAGCCCTTGTTGCAAAGTAGCATGTACCAAATATTCGGACTTATGACGCAGAATATTAAGGATCGACTAAAAGAACAGGGAATTACGATTACCATTTCAAAGGAACTTGAAGACCAGTTGATTAATCAAAGCGAATTTGAGGAATATGGCGCGCGTTCATTGGGACGAATTATTGAGAAAGAAATAGAGGATAGTATTGCTAATCAAGTATTATCCAGCAAGGTTCGGAGTGGGTCTAAAATAACAATGAAATTATCTAAAAAGAACACTGTTTCTTTAATCGTTAAATCCTGATTTCTATGGATTTGTCTCAAATCTTGCATTTGTTTTATCAATACTTAAAAATTGAAAAAGGATATTCTTTAAATACCATTAGTAGCTATAAAACAGATTTGGAACAATTTGTTAAGTGGAATAACCTAAAGAATGTAAAAGAACTTGATGTTAGTATTCTCAATCGATACTTTCTTGAATTAAAGAAACGAGAGTATCAGAAATCATCAATGAATCGAAAGCTTGCTGCCATTAGTGTGTTTTTAAAATATTTGCTAAGAGAACGATATATGAGCGAGAATATTTCAGTTCATATACAATTCCCAAGATATCATAAGAAGTTGCCACGAATCATTTCAAAGGGAAATCTTGATATGTTGTTTAAAAGCGATGGTATTGCTGGATACGCAGATCCAAAGATGTATATAAGAGATAAAACGATGTTAGCCGTAATGTATTATAGTGGACTTAGAGTATCGGAGCTAACAAATTTGGGGCATGATGTTGTTAATATGAATGAGAAATATATTCGAATTCGAGGAAAGGGAGACAAGGAACGAATTGTCCCTATCAGCAATTATTTGTTTGATATATTCAATATGTATATTGAACAGTGGAAAGATGTTGAGCGTCGCACATTTTTTTCTTCAAAAAGTGGAAAAATTTTGACGCGTCAATGCATTTGGGGAATTTTGAAAAAATGGCTGGCTTATTATGAGATATCTGAAAACATTAGTCCTCATAAGCTACGACATTCCTTTGCGACACATTTAATGGAGAATAGTGTTGATTTACGTTTCATTCAAGAAATGTTAGGGCATAGCAGTATTTCAACAACTGAGATATATACGTCTGTAAGTACTAATAGGCTACATGATGTTTTTAAGAAATCTCACCCAAGAGCTAACTGATGATATATCTCATTCAAATACTCGCATTAATTATATCCATTATTTGTCATGAGCTAGCTCATGGATACAGTGCATTATATTTTGGAGATGATACGGCAAAAAATGCAGGTCGATTGAGTTTTAACCCGATTAAGCACATTGACCCTGTTGGGACTATTCTTCTTCCCGGAATAATGCTATTAACTGGTGCAGGAATGTTCGGTTGGGCTAAACCAGTACCTATTAATCCTAATAAATTGAGAAACTCAAAACAAAACATATTTTTCGTATCGATAGCAGGTCCGCTTACAAATATCGTTTTAGTTATAATCGGGATTATTCTTTTAAAATGGGTGAGTATTAGTTTAGGGAAATTGTATCCTCAGGATGTTTATCATTATTTTATTACGCAAATACCGTCGATTAAACAAAATTTGATAATAGGGTCAGATCATAGGGGTCTTTTTTTTATTTTTGAACTGGCATATCAGTTGGTACTTGTAAACTCTATTCTGGCGGTGTTTAACTTGATACCCATTCCTCCTCTGGATGGGTCACGATTACTTTTTCCCTTTTTAAATGCTAAACAGGAACAGGTTTTTTACAAATTGGAACGATATGGCATTATTATCCTGTTTGGTTTATTGTATTTTAATTTTCTAGATGGCTTGTTTGTATTCTTTTACCAATTCATATATAAATTGATATGGATGATATAAGAGATTGTTTGCTATAATGAATACACAATGAAATGTGATATTTTAATAATTGGAGCTGGACCTGCGGGACTCACTGCTGGTATATACGCAGCTAGAGCTAAACGAGATGTCATAATTCTAGAACGCGGTGTAGTAGGTGGGCAACAATCCTTAACAGATCAGATCGAAAATTACCCAGGTGCCTCAAGTAAAGGTGTTAGTGGCCGAGAGCTTAGTCATACTATGGAAGAACAGGCTAAAGCATTTGGCGTTAAATTTATTTACGATACGGTTTCGACAGTTAAATTAAAGGGTGATATTAAGGTTATTCAAACTGCTTTTAGTGGAAGTATAGTAGCAAAAGCCGTTATCATAGCCACTGGGCGTGATGCCAGTGGATTAGGTATTCCAGGGGAAAAAGAATTTCAGGGAAAAGGCGTATCATATTGTGCGACCTGTGATGGGGCATTTTTTTCAGGTAAGGAAATTGCTGTTGTCGGAGGTGGAAATAGTGCCCTTGAAGAAGCCATTTTTTTAACAAAATATGCAAGTAAAGTGACTATTATTCATCGAAGAAACGAATTCCGCGCAGATAAAATTGTCCAAGATCGCGTTAGATCCCATGATAAAATAAGTACGTTACTTGAATACCTTCCGGTTGAAGTTAAAGGTAATAATACAATGGAATCACTTGTGCTTAAACATGTTTCAACTCGAGAGATTAAGATACTCAATGTATCAGCTGTATTTTTCTATGTAGGAAATACTCCTAATACGACTATATTTTCGGATGAAATAAAACTAAATGACAAAAAATATGTTTTAGCTGGAGAGGATATGAAAACCAACATCGCTGGTGTTTATGTTGCTGGTGACGTAAGAGAAAAGCAAGTTCGCCAAGTTGTAACAGCTGTATCAGATGGAGCAATTGCCGCGATATCAGCCGATCAATATTTGGATGAATTAGTGTAATAAATAATTTTAAGGGAGATTTGAACATGAAGGTAGGAATTGGATCGGATCATGCTGGGTTTGAACTAAAACAGGCAATTAAGATTTATTTAGAAGGTAGTATGAAGATAGAAGTTGTTGATTATGGAACAGACTCAAAGGAATCTGTGGATTATCCCGAATATGGTTTTAAAGTGGCAAATGCGGTTGCTGAAAATGAAGTGGATAGAGGAATTGTTGTTTGTGGAACCGGAATTGGGATTTCAATGGCTGCGAATAAAGTTAAAGGAGTTCGTGCTGCCCTATGTTATGACCCCTATACAGCAATAATGGCTAGAAAGCATAATGATGCTAATGTTTTAGCCATAGGGGCAAGAACAAGTCAACTAGAAAATGCACTTGCAATCGTTGGTTTATTCATGAAAACCGATTATGAAGGCGGTCGTCATCAAAAACGAGTTGATATGATAAATAATTATCCTTCGTAATGATTTTTCATTTCAAGTAATTCATCAATTACTTCATTGGATGCACCTAAGAGTTTCATTAACTTAATTTCTGCATCAAAACTGAGTGAGTTGTTTTCAAATGTTGAATTATTCATGTTTTTCTCCTTTGTTATTGTTTTAACTAAATATTCCCTAAATCAATTCTTTTAAACACATATTAAAGATTATAGGTATATCCATAGCTGTCCGGTAGTTTTATAAGAAAGAAAAAAAGAGACC
>MFRH01000064.1:6466-23146 GCA_001783275.1 Candidatus Margulisbacteria bacterium GWF2_35_9 | reverse complement strand
ACCACGTATCAATTATTTTTATATTTAAACGGAACAAGTTTTTATAATAAGTGGATAATGAATAATCCTAATTATAAGTTAATAAAGAAGCAAATATTCTCAATAACGAATAAAGATTCTTTAATCGAAAATAAAGGGGTGCTTATCACTAGTACGGAAAGAGCTCTTATAGAAATGGCAGACTTAGTGCCTAAACAAGCAACGTTTGAAGAGTTTGTGAAAATTATGGAGCTTTGTGCAGGATCTAGGCCAACGTTAGTCCAAGAACTATTAATAAATTGTACAGCAGTTAAAGCAAAAAGGATTTTTCTAATGGTGGCAGAATATGTAAACCATCCATGGTTTAAGAAGCTGGATATTTCTAAAATAGATTTAGGAAAAGGTGATAGGCAGATCGTTAAAAATGGAACATATAACAAAAAATATAAAATATGTGTTCCAAACATAAATCATTATGAGCTTTAATCAAGAATATATAGAAAAGACTAGATTGCTGATAGAAGTAGCTGGACAAATGGACTGGGAGAGTTGTTTTGCGATTAAAGGTGGTACAGCGATAAATCTTTTTTATAGCAATTTGCCAAGATTATCAGTTGATATCGATTTGGTTTATGGGAAGGAAGCAAGTAGAAATGAAGCATTTGAAGAAATGATAACCTACTTAGAAATCCATGCTAAGAAATTAAATAGGTTGGGGTTCGATAGTAAACGAATTTCTACTTCTAACAACAATCCTATTGGAAAACTTATAGTTAGTAGAGAATCTTGCTCTATCATTATTGAACCGAATTTTATAGCAAGAGGAACTGTATTAAAGACGCAAAAAAAGGTGCTTTGTGAAAAAGCTATTGAAATATTTCAGCAAGAAATTGAAGCAAGATGTTTAGATATTAGAGAAATTTATGCCGGTAAAATGAATGCATTTCTATCCAGGCAACATCCAAGAGATATTTTTGATATGATGGAATATTTGAAGGGGAATTCTTTAAACAGCATTATTGATGTGATTATGGTTTACATATTGCAGAATAATCGACCTTTTCACGAATTATTAAATCCAAATGAGATAGAAATAGTAGATGCGTATCAAAATTCATTCTTAGGGATGACTAGAGAAGAGGTAAAATTAGAGACATTGTTAGAAGCAAGGACAAGAATTTTAGCTGAGTTTAAAAAATGTATCTCTAATGATCATATTGATTTTTTTATTTCATGCTTAAAAGAAAAGCCTGAATGGGACATTTTTAAAGAATATAAAATAGAGACTTTTCCTGGTATAAGATGGCGAATGTTGAACATTAAGAAGATGTCGGCTAAAAAGAAAAAAGAAGAAATTCATAAACTTTTAGAACTTAAATCCATTACATAGATGTTCATATTTCGTCCTATAAATGTAAATTTTGTTACATTTTAAAAAGCCATCCTCTGAAGAGTCCGAAATAACTGGGTAAAATGAGGGTAGTTTTTGGTACATTTTTGGTACATTTTAAAAAAAAGCAGGCTAAATTAGGCCAAGATAGACCAAATTTAGGATTTTAAAAAACTTTGAAAAATCGTCTGGAAGCCAAGATATGAAAGGATTTGACAAGATAGGAATGGAGCGGGCAAACGGGTTCGAACCGTCGACCCTCAGCTTGGGAAGCTGATGCTCTACCAACTGAGCTATGCCCGCTTAATCATCAACCAATATCTTCAGTCTTAATGCTGACACAAAATACTAGTAAAAATATTATACTCAAAAAGCAGTGTTTGATAAAGAAACTTTTATGCAATTCTAACGTTCTGAGTTTTCTAAGAATAATTCAACTATGATATTCGCTGTATCCTGAGTGTTATGATCCTCGACGAGATCGAATAAAAATCGTGTTTGATTTTGGTAATTCACAAGGGGATTTAGTTGAAGAAAGGATATTTGATTCAAAGAAAGACCTTTTCCCAATAATAGTTTCGCTAGAGGGTTAGTAGATATTTGAATGTTATTCCATATCATTTGTTCAAAAAGTGATTCAAGGGGAGATGCACTAGAGTGAACACCGTTATCCTGTCCATTAATAACGATATTCAGCTCTTTTGCATGTTGATGTAAATAACCTCTAATTGATTCGGTTCCTTCTTTAAGATCATTTTCTTCCGCAGATTTTGGATTTGTTGCCCCCACTAGTTTTCTAAAATCTATCCAGTCCATCGATGGGAAATTAACTGTTATAATATGAATTCTGCTGTTGGAAGAAATATATTTTTCACGAAGCTGGGGATAAAATCCGTTAATGACATAATAGTCATCTCCATTAATATTCATTTTTGCTATATAGAATCCACTGGATCTTATTTTTTTAGACTGACTCAACATCCATTTTTCACCTAGTTTATTTGGACTAATGGGAAATCGATCAAGAATTTCTGCTGCACTTCTTATTTTCCCTTCAGAAAGAAGCTTGTCCCATGGTTGATTGAATAGTTGTTCAAATTCTGCTTTAGAATCCGCTGAAAGTATTAAATTGCTTGAATTCTGAAAGGCATAGAAAGACTGGACTGAGTAATGTTTATCGATTAACCCTAATTGATTAATATCGGAACCATTGATAACTTGTTCAGAAGCAATTCCAATATTGTGTTTGGAAAAGAACCCATAAATGTAATTAAGAACTTCTTGGTTCCCAGTGAGATGAGGCTTTATGAATACAAGGCCAGTGTTGAATCCACGCAAATTAATATCAGAATTAGAACTAATAATTTTAGAATGTATCATTTCCATTATAATTATCGGCAGACTACTTAAAAAATTTCAGTAAATTTGTAATTGAAATATTGTAAATAATAAAACGATATATCTATAAGTAAAATAAATGATAAGAACCGACAATGAATAATAAAATGATATCTTTACAATTTAATATGAAAGACCTTACTCGCATTACGAGAGAGAAGGCTAATGGTATTGATTTTAACGATAGTCATTTTGTTGCTATTTTAAATTACTTAATAATAATAAAGCCTAACGTAGATGTTTGTGCATTATTTAATCTGTATCAGACAATTGCTGAAAAAATGACTCATAGGTCTACACCGAGTGATGGAATTGTTGTGGTTCGAGATGATGTAATAGAAGGGCATGATAGAGATTATTATGGGGAATATTATGAGCATATCATCAACGATAATTTATTTATTAACTTTTTAAAAGACGTTTTCAAAATACAAAATGTTCATTATAGAATGACTGCTGATTATTCTTATGAGATAGGCCCAGGACACTTGGGATACCAAGCAATGAACGAGGATCATTATTACACACAATACTACAAAGATTATTATGAAGCACCTAAAGAATTTGACACTATATTAAGATTCTGTCTCTATGTCGGGGAACAAAATTTACGAGAACTTATGTTCGATGAACCAATGAATACAATAGATTATAAAAATGTTGGGAGGTCAAGCATAAGGCATTTAGGTAAAGATCGTGGAGAAAATGAAGTAGGAAATAAAGAAAAAGGATTTTTGTTATTGGAAAGAACGGGATTACCCTATCCAGCTGGAATTGTGCTATCAACAGAATTCGTTAATTCAATAATTTCGGATACAGATAATCTACTTTTTTATATGGAAACTATTTTTAAAATATTATCACGCATCGGTATAAATGTTGATGACGAAAAACTGGCTGTTCGAAGTAATCCTCGAACATCTTTTCCGGGGAAGTTTTCAACGGAGATAAATATGATTAATAGGGCCGACAATTTATTAGGAGCGCTTAGAGTCGTAAGAGATAGTTGGTATAGCCAAAAAGATGCTGAGAATCCTAAAATTCATGGTATCGGTGACGATTATGATATGCCGATCATTATTCAATTATTTAAAAGTGGATGCTCAGATGATCCAAATTATCTTGATAAATTAGAAAAGAACCCAACTATTCCGTTATATGCCTCAGGGGCTTTTTCAACTCGAAATCCTTCAACAAATGACGATGTTCTTTTTGGAAAATTTGCCATAAATTCCGAAGGAGCTGAACTAATGACCCAAGGCAAGAAGGGTAGAGATATTACCGATCTTGCTGATGTTTCACCCAAAATATATGCACAATTAATAGATGCTAAAAGGAAGATTGAAATAGATGCAGGTCCACAAGAAGTTGAATTTGTTGTTAATAATGGACAGCTTTATTTTGTGCAAACTCGAAATATCAATTTTTCACCTCAAGCTGAAATCGCCTACATTCAGGAACTTATTGCGTCTAATAGAATATCAGAAACAAACGCTATTCCTATGATTGAGGCCATCCAGAAAAGATTAATGAACAGAAAAAATTATCGATTAATAGAGAATACATCAATTAAACCAATCTCAAAAACCACAGATTCTACACCCGGGGCGTTTCAGGGTCACTTAATATGGAAAGAAGAACAGGCCCGTAAGTATATGGCAGATGGAAAGCCCATTATTTTTGTTCTAAGCAATCTTAATGCGAGAGATAGCCTTCTTCCTTTAGCATTTAAATATCCTCGATCTGGCTTAATAACATCTTATGGAAATAATTCTTCTCACGAAGCTGTCTTAACGCGTTTAGCTGGAATAGCATCCTTAATTAATATTAACTTCCAGATAGAACGGGATGTCTCAATCATTAATAATGAAGTAATGAGGATAAACGGCGATTCTGGAATGACATTTGTAGATCAAGGTCATATGGCGATTGTTGATGGAGACAATGGGCTTCTTTATGAATCGTCAGAATATGAAAATGTCTTAGAAGAGAATGGGATAGTCTTGGATGCAAGTTATGGTGTTGATATTATTGAAATGAGACAAAGGTTTTTATTACCATATCTTGATGTAGATGGAAAAATGAACGAACAATTTACTATTGAGCATTTTGAACAATTGCATCGACTTGCTACTGAAAAGTTCAATAGTCTTGTTAATGGAACTGATAAAAAAGCTGCGTTTATTGCTAATTTAGAAATACACTTTTTGCATGATTTAATAAAAACGTTCTAAGTTCATTTTTGGTAACTGTTGTGTGGGGAAACGTTTAGTTTGCTAATAAAACCTACTTTATTAGGTAAAGCTCTTGAAGAACATCTCCTGTGTTGATTTCATGAAGCGTAAACTTTTTTTTATCGGTATTAAAGATGATGAATGTTCCTATTGAATTTGCATCTCTTGGAACGGAAGGTGATCCCGGATTAATAAAGGCGAAGCCACTTTTTATATCCATTGAATATATATGGGTATGACCGGAAATGATGACTTTAGCATCGAGTTCTGTTAAGAGTGTTATTTTGTGTTCATCCGTTTCCTGAAGATGACCATGGCTTAAAATGAGTTTTAATCCGTTAATTTCTTTCAATACATATGGTTCTTTGTTAAAGTGGTCTTGAAAGTCTTCATATTCTTTGTATCCATCGCAATTTCCTTGGATATACAAAATTTTCTTCTCAATATAAGTATTTAGGTTGCTAATGAGTGCTTTTGCATTTTCAGTGGCAACGGCATCCCGTTTATAGTTGTAGAAGATATCTCCTAGACACCATATTTCATCAGCTAAAGTAAAAAACTTATCCTTTAAAAGTTTTAATGTGTCGTAACTGCCATGAAGGTCTGAAAATATTAAAATATTCATATTAATTATATTGAATCAATGAAATTACATTGTTAGAAGAAATATTTTTTCGTCCATTTAAAAACATAAGTTCTATAATAAAGGCAACTCCTGATATGTGTGCACCACAGTATCCGATTAGTTTCTCAACCGCATTGACTGTTCCGCCGGTAGCAAATAGGTCATCAATGATTATCACTTTTTCGTGTGGGTTCAACGAATCCTTATGGATTTCTAAAATATCTGTGCCGTATTCTAATGCATATTCTACTTGAAATGTTTCAGCGGGAAGCTTATTCTTTTTACGAACTGGTACCAATTTTTTGCCACATTTATAAGCTAAAGCAGCGCCAAAAATAAATCCTCTGGATTCGATTCCCACAATAGCGGAATATTCTATATTTGAAAGTTTTTCTGCAAGAAGATCAATTGATAAAGCAAATGCCTTCGGATCTCCCAAAAGAGGGGTTATATCTTTAAACATTATTCCTGGTTTTGGAAAGTCAGGAATTGTTCTAATATAGCTGGTGATATCCATTTAATCTCCTTACAATGTGCAATAATTAAAGTATATATAATAAATATCTATTCATCAATTCATTTAGAATTATTTATTAATTTGAATTTAGATTGCGTAAGGAGTATTTTAGTACAATTTGCTTTACTGTATATTGGATAATTTATCAATCTAGTGTAGGATGTTATCATGAGCAAAGAGCGAAAAGTTTTAATCGTAGATGACGATACAGCACTAATTGATATTTTATCGTTGTCATTTAGTTTAATTGGAAACATATGGGTAGATAAAGCCAATTGTGCTGAAGAAGGAATTCGTAAAGCCGAGGAAAATTTACCTAGTTTAATCGTAATGGATTTTAAGATGCCAGGAATGAATGGTTGGGAAGCAGCTAGAATTATTAAAGCTAATCCTAAAACCGCGCATATCCCAATAATTGGTTATACTGCATGGGCAAGTAAAGAGGATATCCAGCTTGGCATTCAGAATGGATTAAATGAGATTATAACAAAACCCATTGATTTAGATGAATGGGAAATAAAACTCCAAAAATATCTAGAGTAACCAATATCTTTAGACATTCAAATTTGCCAGTTACAAAGCGCATCTTTATAAGCAACTAATCGTATGGTATTATTAATAATAGAAAGAAAATCTTCTTTTTAATTATATGGAACGAATAAAAAAACACATTAAGACTCCCTCCACTTATACAATTGTAAACGGGAGTACAAATAGTTCTCTGGATATAAATTATCTCTTATGGAATCATATATTCAGTAAAAAATTTATCAAAGAAATATTCCGAAATTGTCAAAAACAAAACTTATTGACTAAGTCAAAAGGAGATGTTTTTAAATATTATCTTGAAAACTATAAAGAGATATCTCAGATTATTAATGATGCATTTAATTATCCTTTTGAAGAACAACGGATGATATATAGTTATAAAGTTCTTAGTTTCATAATTGATAGACTAAATGAGCAAAATACAGCCTTAAACTTTAGCTTGCCTTATGGGATTTCTCATAGACAACGTTCAACAGATGATCAATTGGAAAATTTTCTTTCAGATGAGAATACAATGATATATCAATATCTTAATCAACTTTCATCAGCTCAACAATTTTTTACTGATAATACAGACTATATCATACAATTTAAGTTTGAAAATGAATTAATTCATATATTAATGATAGCTAAATTATTAAAGTTAAGGTATCAGAATATATCCGTTACAGTGGACTTTGCAGTAGCCAATGAGCAGATCGATTTTTCTTCATGGATAACAAATCTTGTTTTTAATAAATATATAGATCATGTGGATAATCTTGAAGCAGAAAAAAACCCCAATTTAGTTAGATTTAGTAAATCTATATTGTTTGGTGTGCCAAAACTATATGGCAGGTTATTTGACAAAAAATGTTTTTGGCATAAGTGTACATTCTGTACCATCAATTCTCAATTTAAATCAAATGATACAATCGAATCGTTAAATGATGAAGCAAGGGATAGCGTGAATAGATTAGTTGATTACATTAAAAAAAATCCTGAAATTAAAATGTTAAATATATCTGATGAAGCAATTGAGTGCGATATCCTTTTCTATATTGCATCATCGTTTATGAAAGAAAATATAAAAATCCTGTGGTTTTGCAGAACTCGATTTTCAACTAAATTAACAAAAGAAAAATGTAAATTGCTAGCAAAATCAGGTTTGAGATTTGTTGGGTTTGGACTTGAAAGTGTCAATGACAGAATTATTAAATTAATGAATAAGCGAGATCAAAGTATTACCAAACAGGATATTTCTAGAATTCTCAATGATTTAGACGAAGCAGGCGTTAATCCTCATACTTATTTAATACTTGGGTTCCCCTCTGAAACGAAAGAAGAAACTCAGGAAACAATCGATTTTGTTGTATCTCATCTATATAAATTAAGATTTTATACATATTCGGCAAATGCATTCTATTTAATGAAGGGGTCTGAAATATATAGAAATCCTGATAAATATAATATTTCTATTTGTGAAGATTCAATGAATATACAAATATCGAACATTCGATTTATTGATAATGCTCCAGGAGAAAAATATACACGAGGAGAAATTATTAAAATAACACGTGAATTATATGCCAGATTATTTCTGCGATATAATTATCAACAACAATCCCTTTTTGGATATGGTTTTTGGGATTTTACAGATAGAAGCGGAATATTTTATTACCATAAAGTGTATAATAAGATAAACCCATATTGGCTGAGACATAATAGCGATAATAAACGACTCACAAAGCAAATTATGATTCAAAAGTATAAAATGATCCCTTTGATAAACAGAAATAATGCAAAACATGAATTTTTTAATTTACAAAGCCATCAATACATTTTTGTTGATGATGCTATATATGATATATTTTTATTTTTTTTAAATAATTATAAGAAGACATTTAGCTTAAAAGAAAATATGGATCAGACTAAACCGCTGATCAAGGGGAATAAGCAAGTAAAATTAGCAAAATTTAATACACTTATTCTAAAATTGCTTAATCAGAAAGTTTTTTATCAAAATAGAAAATTTTGTATTGATGAGATTTTTTAGAAGTTGTGTGGGTTATTTGAATTCTAATCAATAACATGTTGATAATGCATTTTGTTTTAACAACTACCTTCTTCTAGTTTAAGTTTGTTGTGGATTGGTTACAATGAAATTATATAAAGGAGATAATTTATTATATGGAAAGAATTAAAAAATACATTAGAACTCCGTCTATTTATACAGTGAAAAATGGAAGTACAAATAGTTTTTTGGATATTAATTATCTCTTATGGAATCATCTATTCAGCAAAAAATATGTCAAAGATATTTTTAGTAATTGCAAAAAACAAAATCTGTTAACAGAGGCAAAAGAAGTAATCTTTAAATACTATCTTGAAAACTATAAAGAGATATCTCAGATTATTAAAGATACGTATAGCTATCCCTTTGAAGAACAGAGGATGATATATTGTTTTAAAGTTCTCAGTTTTATAATTGATAGATTAAATGAGCAAGATAAAATATTTTCTTATAGTTTGATTTATGGAGTTTCTCAGCGATATGTGGTCACAGATGATCAGTTAGAAAAATATCTTACAGATGAGAATACGATGGTCTATAAATTTCTTAATCAGCTATTATTGGGTCATCAATTTTTTACCGATAATACAAATTATGTCATAAAGTTTGAGTGGGAAAATGAGCTAATCCATGTATTGATGATAGCTAAATTACTAAAATCAATGTATACCGATATCTCAGTGGCTGTTGATTTTTCTCTAGCGGATGAGCAGGTTGATTTCTCAACATGGGAAATGATCCCTATATTCAATAAATATATTGATAGTATCTACAATTTAGAAATTGCAAGCACTTCTAATAATATAAATTTTATAGAATCTAAACTATTTGGTGTAACAACAGTCTATGGGCGGTTGTTTAACAAGAAATGTTTTTGGCATAAGTGTGCGTATTGTGCTATTAACTCTCAATTTAAATCAAACGATACGATTGAAACACTAAACAGTGAAGCAATTGATAGTGTGAATAATATAGTTGATTATTTGAAAAACAATTCTTGTATAAAAATGTTTACATTAACTGATGAAGCAATTGAGAGCGATATCCTTTTCTATATTGCAGAATCACTTATAAAAGAAAATATAAGAATTTTATGGGTTTGTAGAACCCGATTTTCTTCTAAATTAACAAAAGAGAAATGTGAATTATTAGCAAAATCAGGTTTGAGATCGATTGGGTTTGGACTGGAAAGTGTTAATGAGAGAATTATTAGATTAATGAATAAAAGGGATTATATTATTACAAAACAGGCAATTTCTAAAATTCTATTTGATTTAGATGATGTTGGTGTTAATTCTTATGCTTATTTAATTCTTGGTTTTCCATCTGAAACGAAAGTAGAAGCTCAGGAAACAATCGATTTTGTAGTAGAACACTTGTATAAACTAAGATTTTTCTTATTTGCTGCAAACCCTTTCTATTTAATGAAGGGTTCAGAAATATATAAATATCCAGAAAAATTTAACATTTCAATAATTGAAAGTGCTAATAGTATTTTTTTATCAAACATTAGATATATTGATCATTCATCTGGAGAAAAATATACAAGAGAAGAAACGATCAAAATTACCCGTGAATTGACTGCCAGAATAATCCTTCGAGATAACTATCGGCAACAATACCTTTTTGGATATGGCTTTTGGGATTTTATCCAAAGGAGTTTATCAATTCGTAACCATAAAGCAAATAATCGTGATAATCCATATTGGCTAAGACATAATAACGATAATAAACAACTCACAAAGCAACTTATGATTCGAAAGTATAAACTGATTCCTTTGATAAATAGAAATAATGCAAAGCATGAATTTTTTAATCTACAAAGCCATCAATATATTTTTGTTGATGATGATATATACGATATTTTTTTATTGTTTTTAAAAAACTATAAGAAGACCATTAGCTTAAAAGAAAACATAGATAAGGTAATGCAGTTTATTCAGGGTAATAAGATAATAAAACAGGCAAAATTTAACACCCTTATTTTAAAGCTGATAAATCAGAAAGTCTTGTATCAAAATAGAAAATTTTGTATTGAAGAGATCTTGAAAAAATAACCTGAAAATATTGCAATAAATTTTAAGATGACAGGTATGGTTGGTTGAGCTTTCTAGTCATTAAAATAACGATTGATCAGAATGTCTTTTTGAGGTGTTCTAATTAGCCAATTACAAAATTCATCTTTTGTTATGAATGCATCTAGAATATATCGATCATATTTCCTTGAAATTAACCCTTGTTCTACAAAGTAGTTGATTGTTTTTAAATAGGGATGGGTGAGTGCTATATTTGAGAAATAACTTTCCTCTTTTTGGGTGGAATGAATGTCTAAAGGCATTGCCAAAGAGAAAATATCCATTGCCTGTTTGCGTGTGATTAGTTTGTATTCATCTCGTTTATCTATCCAGTGATTGTCAATTGCATAATCATACGCTAAGCTGAGCCATTCTTTATCAGGAACCTTTCCAAATGATATGGCTTTATATTTAACTAACCAAGTTACGATATCTTGTTGACTTACTTTTCTTTCTGGATGGAACAATTCATCCATTTCTAAAACTCCAATTGTTGCAAGTTTGTCATATTCGCTATTATCAATATCGTTAAAGTGAAATAGCCGAATTATCTTAAATGGATATTTAAATTCTCCTTTATCGAGAAATTCTTCAAATATAATTGTATTTAATCCGTATCCAAGATCAATTATTTGATCAAAAGTGCCACTTTTTTCGATCGTTACAAATTGAGTCGTTTTGGTTTTGGAATTAATCGATCTAATCTTCGCATATTTTCTATGAGAAGATCCTTTAAATAGGTACTTATCCTTATAGGTAGTAATTGTTTTTTGCTCTGGCAGGATAAATTTAATGAAGGGATACTCGAGTGTTTCAGTTTTAACATTACCTGCTAAGTCGAATATTTTAAGATTTAGACTTTCAATAAAGGCTTCTGTGCTATGTTTTAGTTGATATTTTTTTAGGAACAACGGAATTGTTAAGGTCTTTTTATTGGGAAGTAAAATAACTGGTTCGCTTTTTAGTAGCTCATTGGGGATTAGAACTAGATCAACAACATTATTTTCGACTACACCAGTCAGATATAACGTGGGAGGTATATCATCGATTGAAATTTGAACTTCTTTAGAAAAATTGCTACTTTTTTGATCCAGTAATCGGACTGTTTTTGCTTTTACCCTGTTAATATTTCCATCTAAGGGAATCATCGTTTCCCATTGGCCATTAGAATTTGATTGGGTTTTACTTACAACTTGGTCATTAACATATATCCAGATGGTCGAATTTCTAGGGGCCCATCCATCAATAGCGACATACCGTTCATTTGTGAAAGGTGGGTATCGGTAAATTAATGGTGCTGTTAGTTTTTCAAGTTCCTGTATGGTTATAGAAAAGTAGGAGCTTGGTGAATATATCGTTTCGTTGATTGGCAACATATAGGTGTAGTCGAATTGCAACGCTAGGTTTATATTTAGCGGGCCGTATAGATTATCATAAAACAATCCAAGTCCCAGACAGTAGTATCTCGGTTCAATGCCACTTCTTAAATGTAGATACTGGTTCATTTTATAATCGATACCCGTTTTAATGTCATTGTGGTGGTAATCGAGAAAAAATCCATAATCTTCCTCGGTATAATGAATACCGTAATTCATTTGTAAACTGTCATTTGCAATATCGAGTACGGTTCCAAAATACAGATTATCCCAAATGTAAGTGGATGCAACGAGTCCATAACTATGATAAAAATAAGATTGGGAATCAAATGAGTATTTTTGTAGTGCAAAAGATGCTCCAATGTCGAAATCTTTAAAAAATAAAAAATCATTTATTTTTTTTGCAATTCCAAGTTTATATTGATTGATACTTGCTGAAAATTCGCCATTTTGTCGGATGCGATCATCAATGTAGCTTGTTATGGGGATTCCATTCATAACTTGAGAATAATAGGAATGATAAAACACCATATCCCATAATGAATGTGTGAAATTATAGTGGGTGTTATGAATTTCATTTTCAAAGAGGGTGTCATAGTTATAAAAGGACCAACCATTATAATGGGCAAGTATCGCTGGATTAAGAATCGCTGCATTTGTATTCCCATAATAAGCGATCCCTGTATTGCCGATGCCGCTTAACTGAGGATGCAAATATCCGAGTGAAATGTCAGATGCATTTGTTAAACAACTGCTGCTTAAAAAAATGCTAATACACAATAAATTTAGTAATTGTTTTTTCATAGACCTTTTTCCCAATTTCTGATGCAACAAGTTTTAAAAGATACATCCCTTTAGGGATTGTTTGTCCAGAAGTTAACTTTCCGTCAAAAGGTACTTCTTTATACCCATAGATATTGTATGTTTGCTGTGTGTTCCAAATAACTTGGCCAATACTGTTAAATAAATAAAGGTTAATATTTGCCGGTTTGCTTAATAAAAATCCTATTCTCATGGGTGTTGTGGCGAGGGACCCATAGATCGCTTTACTTGGAAATACTAAAAAGTCATGAATAAACAAATTGGTATTCATGTAATATTTTATTGTTGCTTTAGGGTAGGGATTATTTGCGATATCAACTGGACTAACAAGAATTGCTCCATCATTTTCCTGTAATGGACCTAATCGAATTATCCCATTATCAATGTCGTATCGAATATTTGAAGGAGCGGTAAATGCAGTCAGCTCCGTTCCATTTAGTTTGATACTTGTGTTAAATAAGTCTATTTCCTGTCCATTTCGAATGAAGTGTATTAGTAGGTAATTTCCATATTCTAAAATCTCTCCATTTCTAAAATTATAAGTAGTTCCTGCGGCTTCTCTTTCGAGTTTAGATATATATTCTGGATACTCCAGAAAAAAAACATCATAGGTTGGGATATTAATTACCGCTGTAGCGTCATCCGTTGCAATGCTTTCCCATGAGAATAACTTCTTCCTATGAACTTGAATGATTTTGCTGTCAAATGTGTACTCGAGAAATCCGTCAACGAACAGGTTCGTAGCTTCAAAGGTCAAACTTGGGCTTGCAATATATTCGAGTGTTACAGCTGCAAATTGTCCAATGTTTATGGGAATATTTATAGAGGTAAATAGATTATATTGATATGACACATTTAAACTGCTAATACTATTTTTATAAAATTGGGGAAATATGCTTGTAACTGATATTGCATTTGTTAATTGATTTGATATTTTTAGCACCATGTGAATTTCTGGATTTGTTCCATAGTTAATAACAGATGGACTAACGCTGATTAGTTCCAGCTTAACCCGATTTCCAGTGATGATAAGCTGAGTATCAGGATTAGGCATTGGGAATAAACCTGATACTTTAATGTCATTGGTTGAGACCTTTTTGTATAAGGCTATTTTTAATACATCGTTTGAAAATTGACTTGTCGGGATATCTGCTCCGAAATCATATAGAAGAAGGAACTTATAGACATAAGCAGAAAGTTTATTTAATTCTTTCATGGTCATACTAATGGTGGTTAATGAATTAAATGAAGTTTGATAATCGTGCAGGATGTCGCCAAGCGAATATTTTTTATCGCCATCGACATCTTCAACCAGTGTTATTTTTTTTATACCATAATCATTTCCTTTTAATAAAGGTAAATTATGGCTAACAATAATAGACATTGATGGAATATAGTTGATCACTCTGACCTGGAAGCTAAGAACGGGGGACTTTGATTCTCCCTGAAATACATTCGTGGACACTAATATATTATGAGTGAGGAAAATAATATCAGCATCTCCTGTTTTAAAGGAAGTGGACGCTATTTTTTCCATTGGATATCGTAATGAGTGATTATTTAAATGAACTGCATCCGTATATGTAATGTCAGATATTTTTGCGATGGCTGATTTGCTAGCTTGTACATTTGGTGCCAGTTTGTAATTAACAAAATAGAAACTTTCATCGGTTGAGATGTTGTATGTTGGGAAGCTTGTATTGAGAGTTAGAATAAGTTCCTCATTTTCTATAGAAAGAAATTTGTAGCCAGTCCGATTTATATTGAGTGCTCTAGTATCCTGTGCATCCCACCGTTTATTGCTATTCGAATCTTTATAAACATATACATTCTCAACACGATTCTGATTTGAATTATCCAGATGGAACATAATATCGGACACATTGCTTAATATTAATCTATTTATTGTTGCAGGTGCATAATATGATTTTATTCCAATTTTTAAAACAGGGACTTCCATATCTCCAACAAAAACAGAATCCTGAATATTTTTTTGTACGTTCGCATATATCCCAGCCATTAATATGTTTTTAGAGGGGAGATTACTATAAACTTCAAGTTTTTTGCGTGAAATATATCCTGACCCATATATTCTTTTAATATTGATATTAATGCTTGTGCCGGATGTTAAGTATTTATAGGGTCGATAAACTAAAATGAAATTATGGCTGATGCTGGTTCCAATTCCAACGGTTGGACAAGCAAGAATTGTATCCGCCAGCAAATTTATATTGGTTGACGATAGAAACTGATCCCCCACACTTAATGTTTGAAGAGGGCTTATATCTCGGTATATGGCTAAGTATCCTAATGTGGATGTTTTATTGCTTTTAATGCTGGTGACAATATTTAATGTATTTGAATTTTCTACATAATCTTTTACATTCAAACAGATATAGGGGATGTTTGTATTATCATTATAAAAGAATATATCATTAGTAATGGTATAGCCCATTTTCATTGCAGATATTGAAAAATTTGAACTTAAAATATCTCCGGAGATAATCGCGTTATCTGGAGTGCTCCAAACACCGTATCGAACCCCAGAGTATCCTGCATGTTCAATCCTTAAGGAGGCCATGTTTAATCCGAAGTTTGATGTGGATGATAGTGCAAGCGTAATAAAATAATTGCTACTATTGGATGCGGGAATGACATCTCCAATATCAAACATTCGAATGATCCCGGTTGATGAATTATTTTTTTGAGCCGAATAAATTTTGGGGTCGGTTATTTCTAGCTTCTTATTTTTATTAATGTCTTTATATATAGAGAAAAAAATGTGGTTATCTGATACAACTCCTGTATTTTTTATGGTGATGCTGTTCCATACGATATAATTATAACTTGGGTTTCCGGTTTGTCGGAGATTGATATAGTAAGCGATATTGTCGGAGCTTCCTTGGGGGAATACATTCATTGCAGTTGTTGGATAGTTCTCAACGACAAGAGTACCTAATTGGCTCGTGTATATAGTACTGACAGGCATAGAAAATCCTGATAACGGGTGTAGACGATTATAAAGAAGGGATGTATATGATCCTGCAGTAATTTGACTTAATATTGTTTTCTCTTCTTCAATGTTTTGAGTTGTGAAATAATGAATGAAAAAATTATATTGATTGGATGCTTTCGTATATTTTGCAATTTGTGAATTAAGAGTAATCACTATTTTGTTCGTATCAGTAAATACAAATTCACCTCTACTAATAGTCAGAATTTTTTCATCAGTGGATTCATCCCAAACATCGTTTGTATTTTTATCGGCGTATAAAAATATATAATGGATGTAATTATTTGTCGCGGTGTTTGAAAATTGAATATCACCATTACATAATAATGATAGAGTATTCAGTGTAGAATTTGTAAAATATGATCGTAATTTTACTTCAAAAACTGGGAGTTCAACACTTCCGGTATAAATATAATCCGGTGAATTATCAATAATATTAATAGAGATTCCCCCCATACCTGTTTTAATTGGATTAGACACAGATGGCATAGGGCAATAAACCGTATTTAAATACTTTGTTGTTTCAGTTCCCGATCCTTTTATATATTGGAAATCAATATTAATGGATGTTCCTATCGGTAATGTACTTCGAGGAGTAAAGGACATTAGAAAGTTTCGAGTGGATACATTTCCTATTAGATAGGACGAA
>MFRH01000064.1:6185-6444 GCA_001783275.1 Candidatus Margulisbacteria bacterium GWF2_35_9 | reverse complement strand
GTTGTAATGAGATGATCCGCTGCATCCAGACTAGTGATGGTCCCGATATCTTCATAAACAGAGATATATCCAAGTTCATTATTATAGTTACTGAGTACCTGAAAATTTATCGTCGTTTTAACGCTGGCATTTTGATAGGCTCGCAGGTTATAAAATATTAGAGGGAGTTCGGGAGAATCTTTAAAGAATATATTTTCTGTGGCTAGTCTATATGTAAACTGTAATGCTGAAATGTTGTAGTTTCTGGTTAACCGGTTAC
>MFRH01000064.1:345-6169 GCA_001783275.1 Candidatus Margulisbacteria bacterium GWF2_35_9 | reverse complement strand
GCTTAATGTCACAAAATTGGATGTGACATAACCATATAATCCATCACCGGTTGTCCTCGCATTGATAATATTAAATTTTAAGGGTAATGCTCCGTGGTTCGCAGTGCTAGCAATGTTAAGAACAACAAAGTAATTATATGTTGAGCCTTCTGAAATTTGTTGATGAATATTGTTAATTGTTAGGTATTGACCAGATGATGTATATATAAGATCGTTTGGATCAACTAAAGTGTCGTTATTGTCCAATGCCTGATTTTTATTTTTATCCAGATAGAAGTAGAAAGTAAGTTGATTAAGTGTGGTTGTTCCGGTGTTTCGAAGTGTTAAACTTTCCCAATATTCACTGTTGCTACTGGGTATCCCTTTTGGAGAAATTTTTATATCATAAACGATTGCTCCTTGAACCCCCTGCGGAAGAGTTGTTTCAGCCGTTGATAAATTTATATGCTCAAATAATAAGTTGCTGAAAGAAATGCAAAGTAATAGAAAATAAAATATGTATTTTTTCAATCGTTTCCCCAAAAAGATTTATTATGTATATCTTACCTTATATAGTAAGTTCAATGAATAATAATTTAATAAATATATTTCAAAATAAAATCTATTTTTCAAGCGATGACGATTGTGATATAGTGTCTAACTATGTCAATTCTTGATTGGTTTGCAAAGAAAAATGATTCAGTGGTTGTGGAAAGATCTAAGCTTGATATTCCCGGTAACCTATGGGTAAAGTGCATTACTTGTAATGGCGTTTTATATAGCAAAGATCTTGAAGAGAACAATAAAGTATGTCCTCACTGCGGTCATCATTTCCGTTTAACAAGCAAAGAACGTATGAAATTAATCCTTGATAAAGATTCTTTTGAAGAGTTTTTTTCAACGATGCAACCTAAAAATGCGCTAGGTTTTAAAGATACCATTTCCTATGATGAACGTATTAAAAAAGCTAAAAAAAGTTCCAATTTAAATGAAGCTGTAGTAACCGGTAAGGGGCTTCTTGATGACTATGAAGTGGTTGTGGGTATTATGGATTTTAGTTATATGGGCGGTAGCATGGGTTCTGTTGTCGGAGAGAAGTTAACTCGAGCCATTGAATATGCCACAGAACATAATCTTCCCGTTATCATTTTCTCCTCATCAGGTGGAGCTAGAATGCAAGAAGGTGTTTTATCCCTCATGCAAATGGCTAAAACGTCTGCTGCGATATATCGTTTAAAACAAAAGAACTTACTTTATATATCAGTGCTTTGTGATCCTACAACAGGTGGAACCACTGCGTCTTTTGCTATGCTTGGTGATATAAATATGACTGAACCCAATGCTCTAATTGGATTTGCAGGACCAAGGGTTATCGAGCAAACAATTAGACAAAAACTTCCTAAAAAGTTTCAACGAAGCGAATATTTATTAGAACATGGAATGATTGATTACATTACCGAAAGAAAAGACATGAAACCTGTTCTAAGTCGAATACTTGGTTATACATCTCACAAAAAAATAAGTAAGGGTAATAACAATGGAAACTAATAAATATATTCTTGAGTTTGAAAAACCAATTAACGATTTATATAAAAAAATCGATGAATTAAGTATTTTATCCAGTGATAAAAACAAAAAAGAGTTAAATCTTGATATTAGTATTATTAAGGATAAAGCAGAAAAACTTCGAGAAAAAGTATATTCAAATTTAGAGCCGATACAAATTGTTCAAATTGCAAGGCATCCGGAAAGACCCTTGATGCTTGATTATGTAAAAAATGTATTTGATGATTTTTTGGAATTGCATGGGGATCGATACTTTGGGGATGATACTGCTCTTATCGGTGGGTTTTCAAATTTTGAGGGACAGCCTGTTATGGTCATAGGCCAACAAAAAGGTGCCAGTACCAAGATGAATCTGTATCGAAATTTTGGAATGCCTCAACCTGAAGGTTATCGCAAAGCATTGCGTCTTATGAAAATGGCGGAAAAGTTTAATATTCCGATTATAACTCTTGTGGATACTCCCGGCGCCTATCCTGGCCTTGGTAGTGAAGAACGTGGAGTAGCAGAAGCGATTGCTCATAATCTTCAAGATATGGCTGGTCTATCTGTCCCCATCATTAGTATTATCATTGGAGAGGGTGGTAGCGGTGGAGCCCTTGGGATAGCAATTGGAAATAAAGTAGCGATGCTAAAATATTCTATTTACTCAGTGATTACTCCCGAAGGATGTGCTGCCATATTATGGCGTGATGCAGGATTGTCGTCTGTTGCAGCGGATAGTCTAGGAATTATTAGCGAAAAATTATTAGAGATGAAAGTTGTGGATGAAATTATTGAAGAACCTTTAGGTGGTGCTCATTCCGATAGACAAAAAGTCTATAAAAAAGTAAAGATATTTATTAAAAAAGAATTAAAAAGATATAGCAAATATTCGAAAGAAAAGCTTATTCAGGAACGATACGATCGATTCCGGTCCATCGGTGAATACTACGAATAAGTGATGTTTTCCATAACTGAACGTGTTAGATATATCGAAACCGACAAGGGAAATCGTGTTTATCACGCAAATTATTTTGTTTGGTTAGATATGGCTAGAACTGAGTTTATAAGATCAAAAGGTTTTGACTACGCCGGATTTGAGAATGCTGGGTTTTTTCTGGTGGTAAGAAAGGCTGCTATTGAGTATTTCGGATCTGCTTCTTACGATGATGAGGTTAAGATTACAATAAAAAAAATTACCCAACAGAAAATCAGAGTTGACTTTTATTACGATATCATTCATAATTCATCCCAGAAGCTTCTAGTTTCAGCTTCCACTCAGTTAGTTTGTATTAACGATAAGGGTAAGCCAATTCAAATTCCAAGTCAGTTAAAGAAAATATTAGAATAAAATTACATACAAACTGATATAGCTTGCCGAAGTGGCGGAATTGGTAGACGCGTTGGTCTCAAAAACCAATAGGCTTTGCCTGTACCGGTTCGATTCCGGTCTTCGGCACCATATTTAAATTCTACAGAAATCAAAGGAGGACTATGAATGATTGATAAAAAGAAGAGTAGTGATAGCGCTGCTGAAAAAGATCCTGTTGTTAAATCGACGACAAGGAAACCAACCCATGAAAAGAAGGCGAGTCGTGACAAACTCGGGAAAGTGTTTAGTATTGTTGAGTTGCAAGGATATGATTTGGATAAATTATATACTCTGGCAGAAGAATTAAAAATAGAAAATTACCGTATGTTAGCGCGTAATGATCTTGTTTTTAAAGTACTAGAAGCCAATACTGCAAAAAATGGTTTTATATTTGCAGCAGGAGTTCTTGAAATTTTACCAGAAGGATACGGATTCTTAAGAATCAATAATTATCTGCCTGGAGAAGATGATATTTATGTTTCTCAGACTCAGATAAAACGATTTATGCTGAACACCGGTGACTATGTAAGTGGTCAGGTTCGTCCACCAAAAGAGGGTGAGCGGTATTATAGTTTAATTCGTGTTGAGGCTATTAATAATAAAGATCCTGAAAATGCTAGAAAAAGAACTTTATTTACAAATCTAACGCCTATTTATCCACACACTCAACTAAAACTTGAGGATTGTCAGTCAAATATTTCCGGTCGATTAATCGATATCATTGCACCGATTGGGAAAGGGCAGAGAGGCCTTATTGTTTCCCCACCAAAAGCTGGTAAAACCACAATTTTAAAAGATATTGCAAATAGTATTTCAAAGAACAATCCGGAAGTTATTATTAAGGTTTTACTAGTTGATGAACGACCGGAGGAAGTTACTGACATGGCCCGAAGTATAAATGGTGAAGTAATTAGCTCAACATTTGATGAGCCGCCAGAAAGGCACGTGCGAGTTGCTGAATTGGTTCTTCAAAGTGCAAGAAGACTTGTTGAATGTGGCGAGGACGTTGTTATATTGTTAGATAGTATTACTCGTTTAGCTAGAGCATATAATTTAGTTGTTCCACCAAGTGGACGTACTCTTTCCGGTGGATTGGATCCAAGTTCTCTGCATAAACCGAAACGTTTCTTTGGTGGTGCACGGCAAATAGAAGGTGGTGGAAGTTTAACGATACTCGCTACCGCTTTAGTGGATACAGGATCAAGAATGGATGATGTTATTTATGAAGAGTTTAAGGGAACAGGTAACATGGAATTGCATTTAGATCGTAAATTAGCTAATAGAAGAGTTTATCCAGCTATCGATATTATTTCATCTGGTACTCGTAAAGAAGAATTATTAATACCTGAGGAGAATTTAAAAAAGATTTATATACTAAGACGTAATATCGATTCAGAAAGTGCCATTGAAGAGCTTATCAAGTTGCTTAAACATACCAAAGACAATGAAGAGTTTTTTAATTCAGGTATTTTTCTCTAGTGATTAAACATATTCTTGTTTTTTGTAAAGGACTTGCAATGGGTGCTGCGAATGTTATCCCAGGAGTATCTGGAGGGACAATCGCATTAATTACAGGTATATTTGAGAGATTAATTAATGCAATTAAATCATTTGATTTTGAAGCTCTAAGGTTGCTATTGCAATTTAAATTTAAAGAATTTAGTAGCAAAGTCGATTTATATTTCCTCTTAATTCTTTTCTCTGGAGCAGCCGTAGGAGTCTTATCTTTTGCGAGAATATTTGATTATTTTTTTACACATTATCCAATTTATATATGGGCATTGTTTATGGGTTTAATTTTAGCGTCTGTATTTTTTGTCATTAAAACCATTAATCATTGGAATGTATCTGTTGTTATTTCGTTAAGTATTGGTTTAATTATTTCCGTTTCAATTTCCTTGATGACTCCGATGTCTGAGAATGATGCAATCCTCTATTTGTTTTTATGCGGAGTGGTTGCCATTTGCAGTATGATTCTCCCGGGTTTATCTGGTTCATTTGTACTAGTTCTTATGGGAAATTATCAGTTAATTGTGATTGATGCGGTTAATCATTTAAATATTAAAATTTTAATTCCAGTAGCTGCAGGTGCTGGATTTGGCCTTCTTGTATTTAGTCATATTCTTGCGTATATATATAGAAAATTTCGAAATCAAACCATCGCTGTTTTATCTGGATTCATAATGGGGTCCTTAATGATTTTATGGCCTTGGAAAAACGAGATATACAAGTTAACTAGTCTTGGCGGATTCCTATTGAAAAAAAACGGTGAAAAAATCTTAGCAGGTTACTCTTGGTATATACCTCATATAAATAACGAGAGTCTTATTGCATTTGGTTTTATTCTTGCAGGTATTCTAATTATTTACTTCATTGAGAAAATTTCAGCAAAAAGCCATTAGTTTTTATTTTTCTTTTTTCTTGTAATACTGACATTCCATAGCTGATGCTTTTTGGACCTCTAGGTATGGATGAGTTTTAGATTTAAAATGAAGCGCTTTGCAGCCATTTGGGAAGTTCTGATTCCAAGTGATATAGAAAAATTGACAATTGCTACAAATGGACTTACCCATTCAACTTCATTTTTTTACTCATATACAACGCTGTAAAATTACCATTTGAGAATAAATAAGAAACTTCATCCATAATTGTTTTTATTAAATATACACCACGACCACCTCGGCCCCAGTCTTTTTTTAGTGTAATGCGTTCGAAATACTCAGGATTAAATTCTTTTCCGCCATAGCAGTATGTGCTAACATCGCTCCTGTTTTTATAATTAAAAATTACCTGGGCAAAGGGGTCTAAAGAAAGAGAACTGTTGCCTGTATATTCAATCTTTCCAATGGGATGTTCATCATCGGTATCCAGGTAACTAAATGAGATATAGTTGTTATGCCGGTCGCTGATTTTATTGACTTTCCATAT
>MFRH01000064.1:0-310 GCA_001783275.1 Candidatus Margulisbacteria bacterium GWF2_35_9 | reverse complement strand
CTACGGTATTCCCGTATTCAAATACCAGCCCGGATTTGGAATACACTTTAAACCATTGGGGCCCAGTGCCTGTAGTGTCGTTGGCAATCACTTTTGCGTACTCTTCAATTTCAGTGCGGTATTCGCTGTTTGCTGCACCATAAGTGCCATTAACCACCAACAGACGGTTCCCGTCCAAGGCAAAGCGGTCATTCAGGTTGCCCCTTATGGCCTCGGCTTTCCCATCAAGGTAAATGGTTTGGTTTACCCGGCTAATCTCTGAAAGTCCTTCCATACCGCAACCTACTCCCATTAAACCATCTGCAAAACC
>MFRH01000063.1 GCA_001783275.1 Candidatus Margulisbacteria bacterium GWF2_35_9 | reverse complement strand
CAACTGGATATGTTGGTCGGACGCGCCTATAAGATAAATGACTTTATCTCTGCAAAAGATATTGTTAGGAATAGTTACTCAGAATCTTACAACAATATACTCTCTATAAATCCATTTGCTAATAAAATACCGGATTTTAATGATAAGGTCTTTTCAAAGACCATCCTTGTATCGGGTGATAATTTTGGATTTGCATCCACTCGTGAACTACCTTCCCTTGTTTTAAAAAAAGCAGGGGTAAAAGCAATCATAGCAAAATCATTTTTTGCAGGGTTTTATAAAAATGCATTTAATCTCGGATTGCTTTGTATCGAAGCCAACACAGACTATATTGATGATAATGACGAATTAAAAATCGATATCAGGCAAGCAGAATTTATTCAAAACAAAACAAAAAAAATCGGCATTAAAATGTTGCCAGTTAAAAAATATTTCTATAAATTATATATTAATGGTGGCTTATTAAATAAATTATATAAGGATGGAGTAATCAATGGACAAAGTTAACGGCTTTTTATTTGCAGGTATTAATTGTGGAATTAAACAAACGAAGAAAGATCTAGGGCTCGTTTATATTAAAGATGGGGCTACATTTGCCGGTGCTACAACTCGAAATCTATTTGCTTCTCCGACTATTCGGCATACAAAGGAAATTCTTAAGAACAAGAACAACGTTTATAGCGTATTAGTAAATAGTGGCAACGCTAATGCCTTAACCGGTGCTAAAGGATATAATGACATCAACGACATTCTTGCCAGTTTAGGCAGCATTACTAAACAACCGCCTCATTCCGCTGTGATGTTATCTACCGGAATTATCGGCAAACGTTTGCCCGTTGATACAATTAAAAAAGGAATCCCCATATTGATGAATGAACTTGATGCTTCCTGCAATCATTTTGCCACGGCAATTTGCACAACCGATACAAAGGAAAAAGTATTCTCAAAAAAGATTACAATCAACAATAAAACAGTATCGGTTTTGGGAATTGCAAAAGGAAGCGGAATGATTCAACCGAATCTGGCAACAATGCTCGCGTTTATATTTACTGATGCATGTATCGACCAGCAATTACTTCAATCTGTGATCATTGATGCTGCCAATAATTCATTTAACCGGATTACTGTTGATAGCGATTCTTCTACCAATGATTCTTTTTTGCTTTTTGCAAGTAATAAAGGTGTTACCATCGATAAATCTTCAATAGAAGTATTTAAAGAAGCTGTAGAGGAAATTGCACTTAAGCTTGCTAAAGAAATTATTATTGATGGCGAAGGAGCAACTAAATTTGTTGAACTAACCATCAACAGTGCAAAAAATGACGAAGAAGCACGGGCTATTTTTTATGCCATTGCAAACTCTCCATTAGTTAAAACGGCTTTATTCGGAGAAAACCCAAATTTTGGCCGAATATTATGTTCTGCCGGGAAAATTAAAAGTTCTATAATTCCCGAAAAAGTCGTATTAAAAATCGGTGAGCATATTTTATATCGTGATGGGGAAGTCGCTGATTACAATTTAACCAAACTTAATGCCTATATGAAAAATAAAAACATACAAATTTGTCTGGACTTAAATATCGGTAAAACAAATTTTACAGGTTGGACGACTGATCTATCTCACGACTATGTGGATATCAATGCAAAATACACCTAATATTTCATGGGTGTACTAAATAAGCAGATATACCAGCAATGATATATTTAAGCGGTAATTTCTGTAATAACTGTAATCTCTCTTGAAAAGTTAACTCAGCTAATGATTAAAGGTTGATGTTCTCATTAAAATGATCAAAACCTTTTGGTAAATCGTGAACAACATCATTTTCAATATATACGTTGGTCATTTCTTTTGTGATACATCCAATAACAGTTAACGGTGAAATAAGGTCTTTATGTTTTTGTAGTTTATTAAAGTTTTCTTCAGATATTGAAAACATTAATTCATAGTCCTCTCCCCCACGCAAAGCACATTCCAGTAGAGAACGATCAATATCTTTTTCATGCTTTTTAGCTAAACTGGAATAAGGGATATCGGTAGCGTTAATTAGCACCCCAAGTTGACTTGCCTTTGCAATGTGCCTAGCTTCGGACGCAATCCCATCGCTGATATCTATCATCGCACTGGCATACTGTTTTATAATCTGTGCGTCATCCACTCTCGCTGTTGGTGTTGCTAAACGGTTGAATAGTGCAGTAGGGACTGTTAAGCCTTTACCTAACATCAACCTAGCAATACAGGCATCACCAATTGTACCCGTAACAACAATCAAATCGCCCATTGTTGAACCTTTTCTGTAAACAAGATTCGTTATCGTTTCACCATGTACACCTAATGTCAGTGATAGTGTTTTTCCATGAGTAATATTACCACCCAAGAGGGATATCTTGTATTTATCGGCAACTCGTTTTATGCCATCATACATCTTTCGGCACCATAGAGGTGACGTATTATCGTCTATCACCAAGGAAACAAACATAGAGGTTGGAATGGCTCCCATAGATGCAACATCACTGACATTTGTTTCTACAAGCCGCTGTCCAATCTGTTCTGGAGTAAACCAGCTCTTAAGAAAGTGATCTCCTTCAACCATCGTATCGGTGGTGAATACGATATATTTGTCACCTTCCCGCCATACGGCACAATCGTCACCTATCCCTGCTACTACATTTTCTTGGTAAATTTTAAAATCGTTTGTCAGATAATCAATTAACTCAAATTCATTCATTTTTTACTTGAGTGCACAAAAATCGCCGCACATAGTGCATACTTTGACATCCTGTGGGACTCGCTGTAAATATTTATCAAACTTGGTTTTATCAATCACATATTTTCGCTGAGTCTCCCAATCGACTGTTGATCTCGCAATCGACATTTTGCGATCACGACTGATATCTTTCCCTCTTGAAATATTTATCGCATGTGCAGCAATTTTAAAAGCAACAATACCCTCCCGAACATCTTCTAAATCTGGCAAAGAAATATGCTCTGCAGGAGTCACATAACAAAGAAAGTCCGCACCGCAATGAGCAGCCATGGTTGCTCCGATAGCCGATGTAATATGATCATACCCAGGAGCAATATCTGTTACTAATGGTCCTAAAACATAGAATGGCGCATTATGGCAGTATTTTTTTTGAAGATCGACATTTTCCTTAATCTTATGAAAGGGAATATGACCTGGACCTTCTACAAGTGCTTGGACACCTGCTTCTCGGCATCTGAGAATGAGATCCCCTATATTTTTCAGTTCCTCTATTTGAGCGGCATCAGTCTCGTCAATTACAGTAGCTGGTCGCATGCCGTCGCCAAGAGAGATCGTCATATTATATTTCTTACAAATTTGTAAGATTTTGTCAAAATGAGTATAGAGAAAATTCTCTTTATTATTTTGTTTCATCCATTTCATTAGCAACGACCCGCCCCGACTGGTTACTTTTATTATCCGACTCTTCACCAGCTCCAGATGCTCCTGCAATAAGCCTGCATGGATCACAACAAAGTCGACACCATCTTGACCGCTTTCATCTAATATTTTCAGAAAATGATCGATCATATTTTCAGGATAATCCTTATGATAATAAAAACATTCATATAAAGGCACTGTGCCAACTGGAATATACGTAGAATTTATTATATTTTGACGAAGCTGACGAATATTTTCACCCAGAGACAGATCCATTATAGCATCCACTTCATATTCTTCGCAGAGACGCACTTTCGCCAATTCTTTTTCTTGGTCAGAACACATGGGGGAAATCCCGATATTCGCATTTATTTTTATTTTCATTCCTTTTCCCACTGCCACTGGCTTTAAATTTTTGTGATTTTGATTATTAAAAATAACTACTTCCCCACTCTCAACCAACTTTTTAAGTGCGTCTACAGATACGTCTTCCTTTTCACTGATCTCTGTGTATATTGAATCAGCTATAATATTGCTTTTAATCATTTATTTACTCCTCATGTCTGTTTTTTTTTACAAATAACCATAGATTACCCTTGTTTTCATATGAGTAACGGTCATCCGATAGATACTGATTCAGAATATCTCTATTTTCTTTGATATCATTCTCAGAATGTACAGTCCCCATAATTAAGTGGGATAAAAGTACTTTATATTTTTTATCATTCATAAGTTTCATGAATTCTTTATCAGTGACATATTTGTATTTTTTGATTAAAACATATGTTGAATCATGTTGACTAGATAAACGATAAATATTATTTCGGTATTGTAGATGGCTAAAATATCGTTGATCGGCAGAAATACTGGCAGTTGGAGGTATTTTACTAATTATTTTATATTGTGTTTTTAAATCATAAGGGATGATAAAAGATCTTGCTTCTAAAAAAAGGAAACACAGTATATTAATACCAATAAAAAAAACAACAATTTTTCGGTATTTGACTAAATTTCTATTAACACCATCGGGATCATTCTTTTTTATTTTTGCTAAGCCTAAAATTGCACATATAAATATCACGGGGATCATTGTAATTGAATAATGAGCAGATATATCATAAAACCCATAGTAGTCTGATAGAATATTTTGCATGAGTGGTCCGATTAGTAATATTATGAAGGAAGACCTTAAAGATAGAAAACATAGCGGTGCAAATAGAAGAAATACATATAGAATTTTGTCAGTAGTAACCATATTCATAAACACGACATGAGGGTGAGTAAGGATTGTTAATAGTTTATCTGAAACAGATTCCCCAAGATAAGAGTACTTTGAACTATACATATACGAACCATCACCAAAATATGGAACAATCACATTTATCAATAGAATGGACGTTACAAGACCCCATAATGAAATAAACAGCCCCTTCAGGTATGAACGTTTGATAATAATATAATACAAACCAATTGAAATTATGACAGATGCTGCAGATTCTTTAGCGAAAGGCATAAGAAAAGCACACAAATACACCCATTTTTCTTTCTTGTAGTACAACGCATACAAAACCCATGATACAAGCATCGCAAGCCATATTTCACCATGAAAGTCATGGGCCATCATACGAAAAGGGAAATAAGCGAATAGCAAGAGCAGTGCGACAAATACACCTCTATTCCCAAACTCTTCTTTCGCAATTCGAAGAACAGGATATGCCATTAAAAGAACAACAACTGCTTGGCCAATAAACAACCAAACGGGAGTTGAATAAAGCCAATAAAAAGGAACAAAAAGAAGTAACCACGGATAAAAGTGGTCACCCAAAAAAGACATATTAAATATTGATAAATAAAACCCTTTACCATGCACAAAATTCCATATGCTTTGGTCAAAGAAATAAAAATCATGAAAAGAGGTATTAAAGGTTAGATATGTTAAGAATCGATACAAAAAAACAAATAGAAAAACACTCAAACACGATATGGAAATAACTGTGTTTCGTTTATATGTTAATACGATATGTTTAAAGCCATTTGCAAAAAAGTCATTCATAGCAGATTACAATACTTTCTTTTTTATCACCCATTGAGGAGTTCGATTCTGATCTAAATAAAGTTTACCCAAGTATTCACCGATTAATCCTAAGAATATTAACTGAATCCCGGAGAAAAAGAATATTGAAACCATAATAGAAGCCCAACCAATTGGGTTAGCTGGATTTATAAGCTTTTCAACAATAAAATCCAAGGCAAGCAATGCAGATAGTATTGATATTGATAACCCAATAACCGTAAATATACGCAATGGCTTAACAGAAAAGTTAATAAACATATTCAACCATAAGGAAATTAATTTTTTAAAAGTATAATTTGATCGACTGTCTTCGCGCTTGTTGTGATTCACATAAACACTACTTATATTGTTAGTACACCTAAGGATTAGCCCATCTATATAGGGAAATGGCCCTTGGTATTTGATTAATTCTTCTACCAGTGATTTTTCTATCACTTTAAAACTCGATAAGTACAAACCTTTCGGTTTATTTAGTAATTGTGTTGCGACAATATCGTTAAATTTGCTACCCATATTTCGAAAAACGTTATGATTCTTCTTTTTATATTTGGAATAAACAACATCGTAACCTTTTTTCGCTTCATCGATTAGTTTAATAATTTCCTCTGGAGGATTTTGAAAATCATCATCAATAATAACTGCATAATCACCTGTAATAAAATTCAAAGCACACATGACCGCATTATGCTCACCATAGTTCTTTCGCAAAGAAATAAACTTAATATCCTGATTGTTTAATGCTAATTCTTCACATACCTTTTCGCTGTTGTCTGGACTTGCATCATTTACCAATACAAATTCAAGCGAGTCGTTATATTTATTTAATTCATACTTAACTTTTGAAACAAGTTTACTTATCGTTTTGGCTCCGTTATATACGGGTATACATATTGATATTTTCACTTTTATCTCCCAAATTGATTAATTACTTCACATACTTTAGCCACTTCATCTGCCGTTGTTGAAAAAGAGATTGGTAAACTTAAAATCGTGTCATGAATTTCTTCCGATACTGGGAACGTTTCATTTTTAAAATAGAGACTAAATGCTTTCTGTTTATGAGGTGCAATGGGATAGTGTATTTCGGTCTTGATATTGTGATTTAGCAAATATTCCTTTAGCTTATTACGTTTGGGATGTCGGATTGGATATATGTGGTAAACATCTAACAAATCATCAACAATATCTGGTTTAATTATATGGTCATTTAAATTTTGATGATAAATAGCCGCTAACGTTCTTTTGTGTTGATTAATTCTATCTAAATAACGAAGTTTTGTACTAAGAAAGGCTGCCTGTAATTCATCTAACCTAGAATTATAACCGATGTAATCGTTATGATATTTTATCGAAGAGCCATAATTTCTGAGTTTCATTAACTTTTCATATAAAATAAGATTATTGGTAAGAATTGCCCCACCATCACCTAAACAACCCAAGTTTTTTGTTGGATAAAAACTAAACGCACCGAGGTCTCCAATCGTACCGACATTTTTATCAATCACTTTTGCGCCATGTGCTTGGGCGCAATCCTCAACAATTTTCAAATTGTATTTTTCAGCAATTTTAGAAATAGAATTCATATCGCATGGTTTCCCGTACAAATGGACAACTAAAATCGCCTTGGTTTTATCGGTTATCTTCCTTCTGATCTTTTCTGGATCAATGTTGTAAGTGGATATATCCGGTTCAACTAACACTGGAATAAGCCCTGCATGAATAATTGCTAAAATAGTAGCGATATATGTATTCGAAGGAACAATCACTTCTCCTCCAGACTCAATATCTAAAACTTTTAGAGATAGAATAAGCGCATCTAATCCTGAGGCAACTCCAACACAATAGCTCGCACCATTATACGAAGCGAATTCTTCTTCAAATTTTTTTACTTTTGATCCTAAAATATACCAACCACTATCAAGAACTTCTGAAAAAGAATCATTGTATTGTTCAAAGAACAACTGATTACTCTTTCTTAAATTTTCATATTCGATCATTCTGGATAGGCCTCATAAATGTAGTCCGTTCAATTCTAAATGGTAGCTCTTTTTCTATAACCGTTAGAGTTCCTCTGTCATCTTTAAAGGTAGGAAGTTCAATTATTTTTGCCATTATAAAATCCCTTTTCTGCTAATATTAATGGATTATTATATACTAATCCCTAATGAATACACCATTTAATATTTATTCGTCAGCTTGTATAATCTAAAAATGCTTCATAAATTTTTTAATAAACTATCCCTAATTCATTATTTATGTTTTGGATTATTTTTATTTTTTATAATTCAAAAAATATGCATATATTATGGATTTCATATTGGATTTGCTGATTTGTATTATTTTGATAACAGCGTATGGAATTTAATCCATGGAAATGGACTTTTCCTAAGCTATTTCAATAAGTCCTATTTTGCAGATCACTTCTATCCCTATCTATATTTGCTCGCTCCTCTGTATATCATTAAACCAACTCCTCTATGGAATTATTTGTTCCATGCAATGATTCTGACCGCAATGACCTACCCCATACTCGATATTGCGAAACATCGATTTGGGAAAAAAGGAATGATCTTTACATTGATTCTGCTTATTGGCACCTATACCTTTCGCAGACAAAACATGCAAGACTTACATGGCGATATCCTTATGGCTTCATTCCTAGCATGGATTATTCACTCTTTTTATTTTAGCAATGACAAACGTGCATTTCTATTAACACTGCTCTTACCTTTTGCTAAAGAGAATTTTATTATCGTTTCGTTTTTCATTGGACTTTATTTTATTTTTGTTAGAAAAAACATGAAAATGGGCGTCATTATCCTATCCTATAGTATCGTGTTTTTCCTGTTTCTTATTAAACTTTTTATTCCTCATTTTAATACCTCCGATTATCGTCATCTTGCTAGATATTCCTATCTGGGTAACGCCCTATCCGAGCAAGTTCGAACCATTATTTTTAAACCGTATATTCTGTTATTAGAATTGCTGAATGCATATAAGATCGCTTATGTATTGCTCATATTTCTTCCAATCATTTTTTTACCGCTCTTTTCACCCTATATTCTTCTATCAATTGGAGTCTTTGCGCAAAATTTGTTAGCGATTACAAAAACGACCTGCGACTTAAGTACTCATTATCAAGCGCCGCTTATTCCAATACTCGCGATTGCATCTATTGACGGCTTGTATCGCTTAAAAATCAAACTACCTACTCTGTCATATCAGCGGTTAACAAAAACATTTAAAAAAGTTGCTATCTTTTTTCTGATAATTAATCTATTTGCCTTTATTTTCTTGGACTTGCGCACTTTAATTATTACAAAACATATCCTTTCAGCTAATTCGGTACTGAAACTTATTCCCAAAGAAGCTTCGGTATCAGCATCGGATCATTTCTTTATCAAACTCAACCATCGCGATTATATCTATCAGTTCCCCGGGATTATCGATGCGGACTATATCGTATTTGAAGATATTGAACCCACTATCCCAGTTAATGTTAATCAAATTAAATATGCCAAGAAACTATGGAATACTGGAAACAAAATAAAACTTCTTAAGTACCTAGTCGTTGGCGAATACGGCACAGGCAATAAAAATAGATATAGCAAAAAAGTAGGAAATCTCCTTGCAAATCCAATTTTTGAAGTTCTCTTTAATGAAAATGACGTTTATTTATTAAAAAAGAAAAAACGATTATAAGCTAGCAAGGACTTTTTGGATGGTATCCTTTGTTGATTCTAGATTGAACGTTTTGCAGTTGACAGTATCATACTTAAAAAATTTATAATTAATTGAAAATTTATCCCATTCGCTCACTTTAATCTTAAAAACCGTGATGATAAAATTAATTAGCCATGTTGAAATTTTTATTTTAACAATTGTTTTCTGACCATAATATGCGGCAATCTGCTCGATTAATTCTTTAACTGTCATATAGTTATTCCCCAGAACAATATTTCGCTCGTTTGTTTCGTTTATTACAATATATTTCACTATCTTTGCGATATCCTGTGCATGTATAAAATGAAAACCTAGATCAAAATATAAATATTTGAGCCATTTTATACTTTTATTCATGTTTTTTAGTCCATTTCCAACATGCGGGTATGGATGGGTCGCATCTCCCCCCAGAACAACCGTGGGAAAAACGTGGATAATTTTATCTTCCAACTCGTGGTCCTTTGTAGATAAATAGCTCTGGTGCTTTGATTTGATATAACCCGTTCCATGGGTTTTGGCTTCTGCTAAGAGTTTATTCCCGCGTCCAAGAATACTGGCGGTGGAAAAGAGGATGATCTTTTTTATGCGTTTTGGATCGACATACTTGCAAATTTCTTCGACGGATTTAACGTTCACATCTTCAACTCCACCCCATGTCGTTGCAATGTGAATGACATAATCCAGCTTTTTCAACTCAGTCTTATACCGACCGATATTTTGTAAATCATCTTTGATATAGGTTTTATTGAGGCATTGATCAATAGGTATCTTAAACTTTGACTCATCTCTGATATTAAGAAACAAATGATAATTAGCATCATTTGCGAATTCATCTACCATATATTGGCCGACACAACCTGTAGCACCTGTAATTAATATATTATAAACCATCTGTATTTTCCTTTTTTTAGATATTGTAAGATATTAATTTGTTTTATGGAACTTTTAAATTATTATATCGATTTATTTGCTGTGTTCAATAAGATCCAACCAACTATCAAAATCTTTTTGCCATCGATTCAGTCTACTATAAAAACAATTTAACCCAGGGGACTGATTCTTTTTAAACAATGTTTTTTTCCACATAACGAAGATTTTTTTATTCAATGCACCAGATGCGTGATACATACCAGTATCATTTGACACGACTAATGATGCACCCGCTATAAGACCCAAGGATTTTTGAATACTATTTAACTGAACATACCCATCACACCACGTCTCCATACGACAAATATTATTGTTATAATCCGATTCGCCCCCAATAAAAACAATCTGATACTCCTTCTCAAGTTTTTCAATAATATATTTATAAATAGTATCACCGGGATCTTTCATCTTAATCCAATAGGGAGTATAGTCCACCATTCCTCGAATGATCACTACATATTTTTTGTCTTGGTATGCATCTAAAGTTGGATATGAATCGACATATGTATGGGGGATATTGTTTAAATCAACTTTTATTTTTTGACGCTTTAATACTTTTTTATAAATGAACAACCAGTCAGGAATCCATCCATTCACAAGAGCTGAACTAAACAAACATTCCTTTTTGGATGCTTCTTTTTCATTAAGAATATCAATAAATGGACAATTCTCGTACATGCGCTTAATGGTTCCGTTATCAAAATACACCGGTATTTTTTGATGATAATAATCAGATAAATACTTAATCGTCGGCGTACAGTTTATAAAATTACCAATACCGTAACCATTTATTTGGTGTACATATAATTCATCGATATCTAGTTTTCTTTTTGACAAGATCATGACTACTTATTTTACCGTTTCATTTTATTTTTATAAAGACTACACACTAAATCCGAATCCAAGAAGGTGGGATTAAATCATCATCCGAATATTTAAAGTTTTGAAACCATTGTTTTGGCGCGATCACAATCTTATTTTTATGCTCATTTAGCCATGCACCCCACCAAGAAAAGCTACTATTTGCAATTATATTAAACTTACATTGAGACATTAAATATAGGTCCTCATAATTTTTTTCTGGCCCATTAAAGTCCATATAATAAATTGGATGCTTAGACGTTATCTCTTTTTTTACCCATGCCTGATCGTCACTAAATACAAAATATATGGGATTTTTGATCTGGCTTTCAATGTATGTCATGCTCTTTATATAATAGTCCTTCGAGCATATTCCATGGATCAAACTGGCTTGGTTATTGGATAAATAGTCTCCCCGTCTAATGTGAATTGATACTGAGTTTGTTTGATTTATTTTTTCTAAATAGTTCGCGCCTTCTCCGATCACTTCATCAATAAGAGAAAAATCAGATAGTAGTTCTTTTCTGATATCTAAAAAATACTTTTCGCTTTGCCAATATCCATCTAGGTAGACATCATCAACAATTTTTAAAACACTTTTATCAAATGAAAATATTGTCTCTTTAATGTATGAATCTAAATTCAAGTTTTTGTGAAACAGTAATAGATCTAGAATCGTTGGCTTCTGATATTTTAGTTTTTTTATCTCAGAATCAATTGCAATACTACCCTTAATATTGAATGAACTTAGACCATACTGATGAACTTTGTATTTTTTGAATGCAGTGAGGTCATATTTGAAATCTTGATTTGTAATAATAGCTAGTTTTCGTCCCAATGCATACTGGAACATTTGATTTCCAAGCCCACCATAAATTGACGTTATAATCAATACTTTCCTTCTTTCATATTGAGCAATAAAGACAATATGATTATACCATGATATCATTTAGTCATTGCTGAATTTAAATCAAAATTTATAAAGTAAATGAGCGAATTATCAATGACTAGAATATTATTACTTGGCGGAAGTGGGTTTATCGGTTCAAATTTAATGGAATCCCTCGCAAAGAATAATATTCACATTATTAATTATGATAAAGTTCAGCCCAAAATAACCGATAAAACTGTACTTAAACATATTACAACCATTATTGGTGATTTCCATGATTTAGAAAACATAGAGAGCATCTTCTCAACCTATAAAATCGATATTGTGATTCATTTGGTATCCACCATCATTCCTGGAACTCCCTTCGAGTTGTTAACACAAGATATCAGTATTAACCTTGACCCTACAGTTAAACTTATCGATATCATGAATAAACATAACGTCAATAAAATCGTTTTTTTCTCATCCGGTGGAACAGTGTATGGACGAAACAATGTTCAATTTAATAATGAAAGTAGTCCAACAAAGCCAATTAATTTTTATGGATGGCTAAAACTCTCCATCGAACATTACATCCAGATGTGTCATGAATATTATGGGTTAAATTACTTAATCATACGACCTTCAAATCCTTACGGAAAATATCAGAATACCCATGGAGATCAGGGGCTTATAGCGGTTACAATTGGCAAAGCATTAAGAAAAGAACCCATTGAAATATGGGGTAACGGGCAGAACATTCGTGATTATATTGCAATTGATGACTTAGTCATTGCCGTTGGAAAACTGATTAATAAAGATGATTGGGATCATATTTACAATATCGGCTCTGGAATCGGAACCAGTGTCAATGCGATTATGCAGCACATACAAAACTCTTTTGGGAATAAATTACAGATTAAGTATTTACAAGAAAGACGTGTTGATATTTTAGAGAATGTGCTTGATTGTTCTAAATTAAATAAAGCCATTCATTGGGAGCCGAAGATTGATATTAAAACCGGCATACAACAATTTGTATTATTCCTTGAATCGAAATGAGCAATAATCCATTCGTATCAATTATTTTACCTGTTTATAATGGAGACGCCTACATAAAAGAGTCGATCACAAGTATTCTTAATCAGTCATACGGTCATTTTGAGCTTATTATAATGAATGACGCATCCACTGATACCAGTTTTGACATCATCAAATCCATTCAAGATAAGCGGATTCGACTTATAAATAATGACGAAAATATGGGATTAATCAAAACATTAAACAAAGGACTCTCGTTATCAAACGGCAAGTACATCGCTCGTATGGATCAGGATGATATTGCCTTAAATAAACGAATAGAGGAACAAGTAAATTTCATGGAAAAGAATCCAAAAATTGGGATATCGGGTACTTATATTGACCGATTTTCAAATAATAAACGGATTCGAATTGCAAAAGTACCAACGAAGCCAGAGATTATTAAATGTCTACTCTTATTTAAAAATTGCTTAGCTCATCCATCTGTTATCATAAGAAAAGACGTTTTGGAAAAAAACCAAATTAGCTATAACATATTACATACGGCAGCAGAAGATTATGGGTTATGGCAAAACGCAAGTTTTTATACAGTAGTAGCAAATTTACCAAAAGTACTTCTTAAATATAGAGAAAATCCAACGGGGATGACGTCTATTGCTGATAGTGACAAAAATAAAAACAGAAGAAAGACTATCTATAAGATTATATACAAACAAGGATTAACTCACTTCGGATTTGAGCCTTCTGATAAAGAGTTAGAACTGCATTATCTGTGTGCCTCCGATGACGACATCGATATCGCGACTCTTTCAGATATTTCTAAATATTTAGTAAAACTTAAACTCCAAAACAAAACACACCCTATTTACAATCCGTTTTATTTCAATTCTCTTCTAAACAGAATTTGGTTTAAAGTTTGTATGAAGTGTCGTGGTTCTAAAATAATGAATGTAAAAATTTATTTCAAATCAGAACTTTCAAAAAGAGGAAATCCCTTACTATTTAGATCTTTTTAGATAAAGTTCAAAAAAAGTATCGGGTTTGTCTCCCATTAATTTCTGCTGGTAGCGCACCCATTTTAAAAACCGTTTTTTTTCTAAATTGCGTTTCATGTCACTTAAATATTCTCTCAGAATGACGCTGTTCGTTTCATTGAGAGGAACAAAATTTAGAGCAAAATCAAATTTAAAACCGCCACAATTTGCACCCTCGATTCCACCGATATGTTGGATATAACTTTCTTTTGAAACAATAATTTTCTTTTTATTTTTTACCAAATAATCGGACCAGTCCCAATCAAATTTGCGTGTTACATCCACATGCTCAATAATTGATTTTAGAATTTCCTTTGTAAAAACAACCCCTGCTGCGCCAATATCTTTTTTGAGAACGAAATGATCATTATCAATCATCACTTTTTTATAGGACGTGTGTTTAAATGAATTGTATAAACCTAAAACACCATCTGTTTGTTTTATATATTTTTTTATAAAGCCAATTATATCGGGTCGACAAAGCAAATCGGCATCCATATTAACGAGTAAATCGTCTCCCGAACTTAAAAAATCTCGATACATATTTGCCGTATTACCATCCGGACCTAAATTCGTTTCTGAGACTTTTATGCTTTTAGCAGTTGGAAATACGTTACGAAGGTATTTTTCGTCAAATTCTAGGCTATGATCATCATAAATCCGAATATTACAGGTACTAATATTTTTAATTTTACTTATGGATAAAGCAGTTTTCTCTAAGAGTTTTTTCCGATTATATGTTGTAATTCCAATAGTAATTTTCATGACATCTCTATTTATCTATTATACCGTCTTTTTTTCTGTCTGGATAATAATCTTCATAAGAGTTTAATTGAAATAGTGTTTAAGGTTTAGTATAATTTCCTTTTAGCCCGTTTTTTGCAAACATGTAAAGAGATACTAATTGATAAATAATAAATTTATAAAACAACTCTATTATAGTATTAATAAATATATTTTTAATACTCAGATAAAAGTATCATCCATTATTTATAAAAAAAGTATTAGTCAGAAAAAAGAAATCTCAAATCCAATTTCAGTATGTATCCCCTGCTATGACATGTACGGCAAAGGCGCACTATATTTAACCCAATTATTGGACTCACTTTGCATACAAACATTTAAACAATTTGAAGTTGTCATATCTGATCAATCGAAAAAGTCAGATTCGATTAAACAATGCGCAGATAAATATATGACTAAACTAAATATTAAATATATTCAGCATAAGGGGTCCAGTTCATCAACCAATATGAATCATGCGATAAAACATTCATCATATGACCTAATTAAACCCTTATTTCAAGATGATTTCTTTGTTAATCCCAATGCCTTATATGAGATTTCTCTTTGTCAATCTGGCTGGGGAATGGCAAGTTTTGTCCATACGGATAAGGATAACAGCCATTATTATAAAAAAATGACACCTCGCTGGAATGACAAAATAATTAAAGGCATCAATACCATTGGTTGTCCGTCTGTTATTTATTTTTATAAGAATAACGAGACCTTTTTTGATGAAAAATTAGAATGGCTTATGGATTGTGAATTTTATTTTTTACTTAAACACCTTTATGGGCTACCAAATAGACAAAAAACGATTCATGCATGCATTCGACTATGGGACAACTCTGTTTCTTATCATGTTTCGGAAAATACAAAAATAAATGAAAATGACTATTTAGGTAATAAATATAAAGTAAAACCTGTACTATTTGGTGTTTCACTCGGCAATAATTTCTCGTCATATACAAAACACGTCTCGATATCTGTTGATACACTTGAGTTTGATAAAAGTGCAGACTATAAAGTCTTTTTACAGGTAGAGCCACCAGAAATATTAACGAACATTTCAAAAGTAATTAAAAATAAAAGCAAGTTTGACCTAATATTGGCTTGGGATAAGGATATTTTGGCTAACTGTGATAATGCTATTTTGTTTCCGTTTGGGACCAGTTGGATTACAGATTTTAATGTTGATATAAAATGTAAGAAAACGGCGGTATCCTTTTTGATGTCTAGTAAAAAGAATACAACTGGCCATAAACTGAGACATGATATTTTCAATAAGATACCTGACAGAATCGGAAATATGGATATTGTTAAACATATGTCACCTCCCAGAATACCTGATAAAGCAGATATTCTTAAACCCTACCAATACTCAGTGATTATCGAAAATGTAAACTCAATAAATTGGTTCAGTGAAAAACTGATTGATTGTTTAATGACAAAAACTATTCCAATCTATTTTGGTTGCCCGAACCTTAATGATTTCTTTAACATGGATGGCATTTTAACATTCTCTTCATACGAGGAGTTATCAACCATTCTCCCGACTCTATCCTCTGAATTGTATTTTAAAAAAATTAAAGCTATTGAAGAAAACTTTTGTAAAGCATCTGAGTATGTTAATATTTGGGAACGTGTTGATAAAATCATTATGGAGAAGTTAGGTTGAAAATAGCAGTAATAACTAGCATTTGTGGCAATAAAGAATCACTATCCAATCCAACGGTCGTCCATTCAGATGTTGATTACTATGCATTTGTTGATATTAAGAATCCAAAAGCCACAGTATGGAAACAACTTTCTCCTTACCATTTCTCCAATGACAAAAAATATAGTAATCGTCGAAATGCTAAAATATTTAAAGTACTTCCGGAGCTATTTATACACGATTATGACTATTATTTTTGGGTAGATGCCTCACATGACCTTATTGCATCGCCTCAAGACATTGCAAAAAAATATACGAGTGACGATCAACCTTTTGCAGTTTTCCAACATCTTCAACGAAACTGTATTTATAAGGAAGCATTAATACTAAAAAAACTTAGATA
>MFRH01000062.1 GCA_001783275.1 Candidatus Margulisbacteria bacterium GWF2_35_9 | reverse complement strand
GTCCGGGTGCCAGGGACTAAATATCGGGATTGAATCGGCCGATCCCCTTGTACAGAAAAAAGCAGGCAAACTAATCGATCTCGAACACGCCTACAAAATGATTAAATATGCACAGGAAGTAGGCATCAAAACAGTATGCGGTTTTATTTTATTTCATTATTGTGATACTAAAGAAAGCATCCAAACAACGATTGATTTTTCTAAAAAAATTCAGGCTACCGGAGCGAGGGTAAGATTTACATATAATACCCCTTTCCGTGGCACTTACCAATATGATCATTTACATGAGTTAGCGTTACTGATCCAGTCAAATAATCTGGATGAGTTTGATCTTTCAAATCCGGTAATCAATACAGCCCATTTTAATATGACAGAAATGCGATCCATACTTGATGTCTCAAAGCAAAACATTAGCAGTGTTGATTTTTCAAAAATTCAAAAAATATTAGAGGAGCAAAATATCCAAGGGATTAATGATCCCCGTCTTAATATTGAATTTATTCAGAAGCTTATAAACGAACATTTAAACTAATTTTTAACATAAAAAATCATAACCTGAGCTGGTCGCAGACTATAATCTAAAACAGTTGGGATAGAATCCATTGCATACTCAATGGAAAGATCCTGTATGATTGATAAATCACTTGCCAGTATCTCTGATAATTTTATATTTATGTGCCGATGCACTCCTAAACTTTTATTAATGATGATTAACACTTTTTCTTTACAATCTCTCGACGTTTTTATCATAGCAAACACGTTTTCATTGTTTAAATTAACAAGTGTTATGTCATTGTCTTCATTAAATACCTGATACCGATATTTCAATTGATTTGCTTTTGCTATAAACGAAGAAAGATCAATGTTGATATCTTCCCAGTTGTCAGGACTAGTATTTACCACATCCGGTTTTCGCCTGAACCCATATTCAAACCCAATCGGCATCATCACTGAAGTCGAATAAATAACTGAAAATAAATAACGCATTTTTATTGCTGCTTCGTTGTTGTCTAATTCTTTAGCTAAGCGAAGTGTGTCATGAGATTCAGCAAAAGCGATTGAAGGGGCAAGCGGTGCATTTTCACGATACTGTGATAAACACCATTCTTCCCTAAAATCCCACCACTTAGAGCTATTAAACGTAAAATCAAATCCCGCTTCTGCTAGAGCAACAACAAGCTCGATCTCACATCCAAGGGTTTCAGCGAAAAACATAATCTTTTTACTTTTTTTCTTACAATGCGATATCAGCTTAGTCCATAATTCAGGTAACACTTGATACGCTGCATCACATCTGAACCCATCCACACCCAAGGACAAATAATAATCCAGTAAGTCTTTCCAATACTGCCATAGATTGTCACGATCAACGGAATTTTTATTATCTATTTCACCCAAATCACCCCATGTGGCAACCAGTTTATCCCCTTCCCAAACCTCTGGACGCTTAATTCCACCTCGAGGACCTCTTAAGTACCAGTCAGGATGACTTTCCGTCAGTACAGAGTCTATTGCCGTATGATTAATCACGAAATCAAACATTACGTTTAATCCCATAGAATGAGCCTCTTTAATCATATCTTTTAGCTGATCATCTTCGCTTTTTGATGAGTCATCCAAAAAAAGCGGATTCACTTTGTAGTAATCTTTGACTGAATATAAACTACCTGAAAAACCGGGATAACTTAAAGGATTGATATAAATCCAAGTAAATCCCATGTCTTTAGCACGTTGCATATGACTTCCCCAGATAGACATCTTGCCCAAAAGTCTAGGGAATATATTATAAATCACAAACGGATTTTTTTTACTTATTTTTCCACCCATAAGCCGTATCATAAATCAAAATGACAAATTTTTACACCTCTAATTCATCGATTTACTTTTAAAAATATCTTTTTTCATTATAATAAATTGTAAGAGTATAATGGACTTAGACTATACATGAACCCTCATTCACGTGTAGATTAATTAACATTATATTAATTAATAATAAAAAAGGAGAAAATGAATGAAAGTAAAAAAAATATTAATGTTTTCCGTTGTTGCTTTACTTGCTATGGCATCAATGAGTTTTTGCGAGGACCCTTTTATGCCGATGAAAATCAGTTACTCCGCAATGCTCAATAAGTGGATAATGAATCTTGGATGGATTCTTGTCGCATCCCTTGGATTTGGTTTAGGCACAGGTATCGCTATTAAAATTTTTGATTTAATTTCAACTGACATTAACGAATGGGAAGAAGTAAAAAAAGGGAACATGGGCGTAGTTGCTATACTTGTCAGCATCATTGTAATGGTTGGAATTATCGTTGTGGTGAGTATTATATAATGAAGAGACAAATAATAATAATCCTAACCCTATGTTTTGCTTTAAATTTATCTTTCGGATTATCTGCTGGATGGAAGCAAAAAGGCGGCATTTATTACTATGTTTTATACGATATGACGAAAGGTTCTAACGAAGTTGTTCCCTTTGAATTTCAAAATAATTTGAGAAATTTTTCTGCGATTACAGTTGGAAAAGGTACCGGAAATTTTGATATCGATGTGGCATTATATGATTCTAAAGATAATTTAAAAACATCCGATACATCACCACAAGATATTGCTGCAGTCGCTTATACCTTTAACCCCGAAGACAAAGAAATTAAAATTAAAGTCAGCTGTTCTTCCGGTAATGGTATTGCAGTTATTTATGCTGGAAATACTGCCGATCTTCTTAAAGTTCTAACGATAAATTATTTAAAACAATAAAATTGAGAAATAAAAAACCGTCTAAATCAGACGGTTTTTTATTTGTTAGGAAATAATTAAATAAATACCTACTATCAAACAATAAAAACCGAAATAATTTAATTTACCTTTTTGAAGTATACCTAAAAAAAATCGAATCGCAAAAAGACCAGATAGAAAACTAGCAAGCATACCAAACAATATCTCTTGAGATAAATAAAACCCTGGCTCGAAATCTAGAAGAAACGCACAAAGGATTGCTGGTATAGATAGAATAAATGAAAATTCAGCCGCTTTTCTAGGAGATATCCCCGAAAACAATGCAGCAGTAATAGTACTTCCTGAACGCGACACCCCTGGGATAACTGCAATTCCTTGAAAAATACCGATAATAATACTACGAAACCATGTAATCCCTTTATCATCTGATTTAGATTTCTTCATTTTAATATTGGCTGAAAACAACAATAAGCTTGTAAAAACAAGAGAACTTCCAATAAATAGAAGACTACCTTTAAATTGGACGATCCAGTCTTTAAGACTTATTCCGATTATACCTGTAAAAAACATAGCGATGACAATATAAAAAACAAATTGTCGATCTTCCTGATAAGACTCATCACGAAAATGGATAATTGACATAAACAACTGAATAATACGCTTTCTAAAATAGACAATTACCGCAAGTAACGATCCTATGTGCAATGCTATTTCCAATGAGAAATTCGCAGAGACAATGCCAAACATCTTTTCAAAAATTAACAAATGACCGGAACTGCTAACAGGCAAGAACTCAGTAAGCCCTTGAACAATTCCTAAAATAACAATTTTTATCACAACTAGCTCAGCTTCTTAAAAGCATTAAGTATCGGACTGGCAATAAAAATAGATGAATATGTTCCACTAATAATTCCAATGAGTAAGACTAGAGCAAAATCGCTGAGCGATGCCCCTCCAAAAATATATATGGCTAAAAGCACTACCACGGTTGTTGCTGATGTATTAATAGAACGCACAATCGTTTGATTAATACTTAGATCAACAATATCTGAAAAATTCCCTTTCACATTTGCAACATTTTCACGAATTCTATCAAATATGACAATCGTATCATTGATAGAATAACCAAGAATCGTTAGTAATGCAGCAATAAATGCAGTATTAACCTCTAAGCCCAATACAGCAGTCAACCCCAATGTAATCAACGCATCATGAAGTAACGCAATGATTGCCGCTAACGCAGCATAGAACTCAAATCTAAATGTAATATATATAAGTAATATAACAATCGCTACAATAATAATCCAAATTGACTGCTGTTTTAATTCATACCCAATAGTCGGACCAATAAAATCCGTTTCAAGAACCTTAAAACTACCAATTTCTTTCTTTAAATCATCTAATGGACGATTCAGTGATTGTTGACTTACTAAATATGTTTTAATAGCAAATAAGTGCTTTTCAACTGTTGTTTGCTGAATGTGTAAAATTCCATGCTTACCAAGAGTTTCTCTTATTTTAGTATTTATCTCTGAACGCAACGCTGAAGATAATTTGCCGGTTTCCTTAAACTGCGTTTCGACTGACTCAATGCTTAACAATAAACTGGTTCCACCAGTAAAATCGATTCCAAGATCAAATGCAACGCCTTTTTTACTAATATTATTAATCATAGCAAAACATCCGATAGCAATAATAAGACCTGAAATGAGAAACCATATAAATTGTGTTTTTATAATAGATAATTGTTTCATTTTAATTACTCCCTTGTTCATAGGTCAGAAATTTATTCTCGCGAATTGCTCTTATTTTTAGCGTTGAAAACAAGAAAAATCGGGTTAACACCAACGCAGTAAACATACTGACCACAATACCAGTTGATAGTGTAACGGCAAACCCTTTTATGCTACCAGTTCCCAGCCAGAATAATACAAAAGCGGTAATGAGCGTTGTGATATTTGAATCCATAATAGTAATCATCGCTCGCTTAAAACCCATTTCAAGTGCATTCATAACTGTCTTACCAGTGCTTCTCTCTTCTTTAAATCGTTCAAAAATTAGTACATTGGCATCGACTGCTATACCGATAGACAAAACGATACCGGCAATACCAGGCAAGGTTAGAACCACATGCAATATGCTAAAAGCAGCAAGGTCTAAGAGGATATAAATTAAAAGGGATACAATTGCAACAAAACCCAAATAACGATAAAACAGAATCATAAAAATTGAAACAAATATATAGCCGATAATTCCTGCTTTAATACTTTTATTGATAGAATCTTTTCCTAGCGTCGGTCCAACTTCTTTTTGTTCGACAATACTTATTGGAACCGGCAATGAACCGGCCTTAAGCTTCACCACAAGGTCTTGAACTTCTTCTAATGAAAAACTGCCTGATATTTGAGCCTTACCTCCTGGAATTGGTCCATTTATATTCGGCGCAGAAATAATGGTTCCATCCAGTAATATTGCTAACGGCTTACCTACGTTACGGCGTGTAACATCTGCAAATTTTTTTGCCCCTTCCGGTGTGAACTCAATATTTACAAGAGGCTTACCGTATTCATCAACCCCGGGGCCTGCCCATTTCAATTCATTTCCGCTCATAACCGTTTTCTTAAGGATGATCGGAATTTCTCTAACAATATTGCCCATGTTATCTTTAATAATATGCATCTCTAGTCTGGAACCTTCACCACCTAATACTTTGAGATCCTCGGTTGATATCGTTCCGGCTACCCCAGGCAACCATTCTGCCTCAACGAATTCCATCAAGGCAGTTTCCCCAATAAGCTTTATTGCTCTCTGAGGGTCTGTAATCCCTGGCAATTCAACAACAACCTGACGTGTTCCTTTTCGAGCAATTATTGGTTCGCTAACGCCTAAACCATCCACTCTGTTTCGAACAACTGCTATGACTCCAAGCATTGCGTTATCGTCAACTTTTACACTTGTTGTATCTTGAGCTTCAAGAACAAGCCTCATTCCACCCTGTAAATCTAGCCCTAAGTTCAACGGGATTTTAACAACTACATATGTAACAGCTAATAATAAAATCAAGAATAGAAAAAAACGTATCTTATCGGTCATATAAAATTTCTCCTTTTAATTATTTTTATTCATCTAATATATCCTGTCGTTTTCTTTTTACAAGATTAATTAAAAAACGAATATTGTGAATAGAGAGCAAACTCATCGCTTGCATTTCTTTATTTCGATATAAATTACGAATATATTCTTTAGAATAATTTCGACAAGCATAACAATCACATGAATTATCCAATGGACTAATATCATATTCATTTATCTTTGTTTTAATGCTATAACTGCCCTCTTTTGAGAGAACAGACCCATGGCGTGCCAAGCGTGTCGGCAAGACACAATCGAACATATCAATGCCAGAATCAATTGCGACATCTAAATCTTCCGGAGCACCAACTCCCATTAAGTATCGGGGTTTCTCCTCTGGAATATATTGAACTGTTTGAGGTATTAGATCGTAAAGTTGATTCCTTTCTTCTCCAACACTTAATCCGCCAATCGCATATCCAAAAAAATCTAATTCAAGCAACTGTTCCGCAGACTCTTTCCTTAATTCAGGGAACATTCCGCCTTGTATTATACCAAACAAAACTTGCCTATGTCGACTTGGATTATCCCTTAAATAATTACGACATCTCTTTGCCCATCGGCTTGTAAGTTGAAGTGACTCTCTTGTTTTTTCCTTACTAACTCCGATTGGTAAACATTCATCCAGCGGCATAATAATATCAGCCCCTATTATTTGCTGTATTTCTATCACTTTTTCAGGTGTCAGCCTAAAACTTGCGCCATCTAGATGGGACTGAAACGTTACTCCATCCTCATCAATCTTATTTAGATTCCCTAAACTAAATATTTGGAATCCTCCGCTATCAGTAAGCAACGGTTTATGCCAATTCATAAACTGATGCAAACCTCCAGATTGCTTCATCAGCTCCATACCCGGCCTTAAAAAAAGATGATAGGTATTGGCCAAGATTATTTCGACTCCCTCACTTAGAAGCATCTCTGGCATTAATGTCTTAACAGAACCAAGAGTTCCAACTGGCATAAAAATGGGGGTGCGAATATCTCCATGCGGAGTATGTAAAACACCTGCTCGTCCATTATGTTTTTTACTTTTCTTAAGTACCGTAAATTTAAAATCGTTTATCATATAAAATTCCTATATTAGAGATAAGACTCTATTATTACATATCTTATGTTTTCTTGAAATTATTTACACACATTAACGATAATTTATATAAGGGGAAACATATGAATAATAAAATATGCTCGCTAAATCAAACACCTTATTATGAGGATATTAAACAACTAAGAAATATATTTTTAGAACAACAAAAAAAAAGTAGCCCCCCTTACCAATCCTATTTCAATTTTTTTGAAAAGCTGAAAGACAAATTTGGGATTTCCTACTTTATTACAAGCGGGGTTATCCACTTTAGCTCACTCAGCGTGGGAACCTATACTTTTTTGCTTAGAGATAAAGAACATCGCACACCGCTTTTGGAGACGTTTGGGCCGATAGTAAATCATACAACATCGATATTTGATTCAATGATCTTTAGCTATAGTTTACTCTTAACTTATAAATTTTCTGAGCATTTCGGATACTATAATTCTTCTTTTGATAAAAAAGTTCATGTTGATGATGCAGCGGCACTTGGAATAGCAGCAGTCTTTGCTGCTGAACTAACACCTATTTTTAATAATTCGGGATTTAGTATTGGGGACATTAGTCTTGGATTATACGCAGCACTAACATTTATATTATTTCATAAATCCTATTAATGCGTATTACGTAATCCCAATATTGAGCATTTCGATCATTTTCAGAAGCAACTTCTTATGCTTAATTTTATCAGAATCGGCTTTAATTTCCTGATAAAAACTAAATGCTATGTTTTCAGCAACTGTTTTATTAATCTTAATATCTAGTTTATCCAGTATCGATAGAAATTTAATAATATTTTCAACATCATCTTTCATAAACGGATCTTTTATTTTTTCCATCAGATACACCAACATTTTCTCGAGATATTTTTTAGCTCGATCTTTATTAATAACAAGCATCAACTTCCTGCTCATATCAATAACTTCTTTCACCTCAGAAACATCCTCGTCTTTATTGATGTCCATCTTCTGTATCGATTCATAATACTTAGCACTAAATACCATCTCCAAAATCGATTTAATCTCTGGAGGCAAATATCCACCCATTGTAATGGTTGACTTAATTAATCCCTCAAAGGTTTTAAAAATATTATCCAAGGAATGAATTAAATTACTATATTTCTTTTCCCACAAGAAATCCATAATGGTAGCGCTTTCTTCAAAATTTAGATCTTTCATGGTTTTTTGGATAGGAAAAGTTTCAGTTAACATCTCCAGTTTTTTTACGCTATCTTTTTGCAATTTAAATTTTTCATAAAAAACCGTTAAGTTAACCTCTCCATTCTCAGTAATCACAGTTCTTAAGTCATCCTGCTCAGCAATAATGACTGCAGATAAATCTTTCGTATCCAGCGTCAGTTGATGTTTTGTTTGAATATTTACAAATATATACCTTACATTATCTGCACTGTGCTTAATGATCTGACCTGGAGTAATTTGATACAAATAAATCATTCGAGATTTGAGTTCGTGAAATAACTCGCCTTCAACCATAAACTGGTTTACCGCTTTGTAAACATCCAATTCATAAGGTTTTATCCATTTATTGTAAATGACATCACCATTATATTCGGGGCCGACATTACTATGGGCTTCCTGCATGTATGTTTGGAACATACTCTCCATGTCCTCGTCAGTAAATGATGTAGCATATTTAATGGCAATATTGGCGTATTTGATTATCTGCACAGTTTCAATACCAGAAATATCGGCAAAAAACCAACCGCAACTCGTAAACATTAATTGGCTGAATCGCTGTATTTCTAATAATTTATACAATTTATTCTCGTCTGGATTAATATTTTTTTTCATATGCTTCTTAAAAAACTGATCTGCAGTGATGTCCCCACTTATGAGTAAATAATAGTCATTTCGAGCCTTTTCCGGATCCTTAAAATACTCGGTTGCCTCCCTATTATATATTTCCCATAATTTATCTCTTAACGCATCCAGTCCTTGCCTTAAAGGAGCTCTCCAACGCTGATTCCAATTTGCCTGAGCACCGGTAGAGCATCCACAATCTTCTTTCCATCGGCCAACACCATGAGAACAACTCCACGCAGTTCCTTCGTTATTTACACCATCTTTAAGAACAACTTCCGACACAGGAGGATACATTTCTAAAAACTGAGCATAATTTAAAATTTTAAACCCGTGTTGAGGAGCAAGATATTTAAAAAAATAGGCCAAACACATGTCTCCAAAAGGCTCATGGTGGCCATAACTTTCGCCATCTGTTGAAACATGAATCAACATAGGCCGTCCTTCATTTGGCCCAGCAGCATGAGCGAGCCTTTCCATTAATGAATTTGCATCTCGCAATAGATGTTCAAAACTAATAGCTGTTGATATTGGTGCATCATAAAAGAATACGTCTAAATACTCTGTTCGATCATCATTTGTGTAAATTCGATAAGGTTGAGTGGGATCGATGGACCCGCTCGAAACATCCATCCAAACATTTGAGAATAAGTTTCGAACCTTCTCTGCCTGAAACGGGGACAGGATGGTATATTTAATACCATTTTCAACTAATGCCTTTACTGTATCTAAGTTAATCGCCGTTTCAGCTAGCCACATTCCTTCGGGGTCTCTGCCAAAATGGCGTTTAAAATCATCAATACCCCAACGGATTTGAGTCACTTTATCCCTCTGTGAGGCCAAGGGCATAATGATATGATTATATACTTGGGCAATAGCATTTCCATGACCGTTATTTCGTTTGCAACTTGCCTTATCTGCTTCTATTATTTTGAAATACGTCTCTTGATCATAACGTTCAAGCCACTGAATAAGAGTTGGCCCGATATTGAAACTTAGGTACTCATAATTATTAACAATATCCATAATCTTCCCATCACTATTCAGTACTCTTGAACAGGTGTTGGGTCGATAACACTCATCTGTTATTCGCTCATTCCAATCATGATAAGGATAGGCACTTTGCTGAACTTCAATTTTTTCTAGATAGGGATTTTCTCTCGGTGGCTGATAAAAATGGCCATGGATCGTCAGGTATTTCAACATTAAATACCCACCCGAATAATGCTACTCACTTCCTTAACACAACCCAGTTCGCTAATTTTTTTAGCTGCCAAATTCTTGCTTCTTTCAGACACTTTATGAGTAATGATAACTAACTCGGCATCTTCATTTAATCCTTTTTGGATGGCAGTTTTAATACTAATATTTTGATTTGCAAAAATTTTACTAATTCCTGCTAGAACACCCGGTTGATCGATAACTCGAATTCGAAAATAATACTCAGACATAATCGTATCATGCGAGGCAATTTTAATTTTTTTTAAGTTATCCATTGTATACGGAGTTCCTTTTGAAATATCGATAATATCTGCCCAGATCGATGATGCAGTGGGAACACTTCCAGCACCCCTACCATAAAACATTAAATCTCCGACTGCATCTCCCATCACATACACAGCATTATATACACCGTTCACCGATGCTAATGGATGCTCTTTGTTCAGAAGAACAGGATGCACACGAAGAACAAGCTTATCATCCTTATAATTTGCAATCGCCAATAGTTTGATCACCTTACCAAATTCCTGACTGTATTTAATATCTCGATCAGCAATTTTTGTAATTCCTTCGACTAGGATATCTTTATAATTCACATCCGCCTGATAGGCAATTGATGCAAGTATTGCAAGTTTATACTGACTATCAAATCCTTCGACATCAGAACTCGGATCAGCCTCTGCATAACCCAATTCTTGCGCTTCTTTCAATACATTTTCATAGGAAACATCTTCCTGATGCATTTTCGTTAAAATATAGTTTGTCGTCCCATTAACTATGCCATAAATCCCAGTAATATTATTGGGAACAAGAGTTGTTTTTAAAGGACCAATAATGGGTATAGCTCCACATACTGCTGCTTCGTAAAAAATACTAACGCCATTTTTACTTGCACATTTTAATAATTCTTTGCCATGCTTTGCCATTACCAATTTATTGGCGGTAACAACATGCTTTTGATGGTTCAACGCTTCTAGAATTATTGTTTTAGCAGGTTCTTCTCCACCGATCAATTCCACAACGATATCAATATCGTTATCCGTTATAATGTCCTTCCAGTTTGTTGTTTTATTAAACTCGCGAATATCATGTAAACAATGGTCAAAATTTATATCACAAATCGTTTTTATTTTAACGTCTTGCTTTAAATGATTACTTATTTTTTTCAGATTTTTCTGATAAATTTCAATCACACCAGAACCAATCGTTCCTGTCCCAATTAATCCAATCGTTACCATAGTTGTACTCCTTATTTATTAAAAAAGAACTTTTCTACCTTTCCCCTCTGAATCAGGAGCAGATACGATACCTGCTTCCTCCATTTGATCCATTATTCTGGCAGCTCTATTATATCCAATTCTTAGCTTTCTTTGAATATAAGAAATAGAAGCTACTTTGTTTTGAATAATCAATTCTTTTGCCTCTTCAAAAAAATCATCGACATCTTCTGCAGATCCATCATCAGATGATTTTTTATTTAATTCTTTAAGGTCTTCTGCTTTTAAGTTCACAACCTCCTGAAGATACTCAGGTTTACCTTGTGATTTAACAAAATTAACTATATCGTGAACCTCTTTATCCGAAATATATGCACCCTGAATTCGGACGGAGCGCATAGACCCCACAGGCTTATAAAGCATATCGCCTTTTCCAAGAAGTTTCTCAGCACCCATTCCATCGAGTATGGTTCGGCTGTCAATTTGAGACGAAACAGCAAAGGAAATTCGTGATGGCACATTGGCTTTGATTAATCCAGTAATAACATCCACAGACGGCCGCTGTGTCGCTATCACAAGATGAAGACCCACTGCTCTTGCCATTTGTGCAATTCTGGCAATACTTGTCTCAACTTCCGCGGCTGCGGCTAACATCAAATCAGCTAATTCGTCTATTACAACAACAATATACGGATGTTTCCGAGGGACAAAAAACTCATTCTGTTCCTCTTCTGGAAGTGAATCACGTTCAGCGCGTATTTCATCTATTTTTTTATTATATCCATCAATATTTCTAACTCCTAATGCCGACATTTCCTCATAGCGACGTTCCATTTCTCTGACGCACCATCTTAAAGTCACAGCTGCTTTCTTGGCATCTGTGACAACCGGTGCGATTAGGTGGGGGATGTCATCATAGACATTTAACTCTACTTTCTTAGGGTCAATCATAATCATCCTAACAGTACTAGGAGTATTTCGAAGTAACAAACTGATTAAGATGGAGTTTACACATACTGATTTACCAGATCCGGTAGCACCCGCGATTAACATGTGCGGCATTTTGGTAATATCAGCATAAACCGATTTCCCTTCTAAATCCTTCCCCAAAGCAATTAATAATGGAGATGATGAAAACAGGAAATGTTCATCTTGGGCTAAAGGCAACATCGATATCGTTTGCCCCACCTGATTTGGAATTTCTATCCCGACGACTGACTTGCCGGGAACAGGAGCTTCTATTCGCACTCCTTTTGCTGCCAAGTTTAATGCAATATCATCAGCAAGATTTACTATTTTACTAACTTTCACTCCGAAACCAGGTTGGAGTTCATATCGAGTAACCGTCGGTCCCTGACTAGTGGAAACAACACGTGCGTTCACCTTAAAACTTTCTAACGTTTCCTCTAACTTTTGGATCGTTATCTTCATGTCATTTTCCATTTTTTTTATATAATCTTTAGGAACTTTGATTTCGGTGAGCAGTTTTAAATCTGGCAAGATAAAGTCATCGTTAGACGATTCAACCCGTTCAATTCGGTGTAAATCAAGCTCACTTAACTGTTCAGAATCCTTATCCTCTTTTTTCACTTCCGTTTTTAGTGGCTTTAATGGTTCTTGAATAACAGGGTAAATGGGTGCTTGTATTTCTTTTTTTACCAAATCCTGCCGTGCTACTTTAATCGGTTTTTCTTTTAATGCCTTTGCTTTAACTTTTTTTTGTTTATTCATTTGCTGGATGGAGTTAAATGCAAAATCAACGCCCTGATGAACTGAATTAATAAATAAAGTAAAAATTTCTAATAATGTTAAATTAAAAATCATCAATAAAGAAATGAGCACTGACGAGATTAGAATAATCTTGAGTCCGTGAAAACCGAAAAAACTTTTAAAAACAAATGTTAAGCAATACCCAATGACTCCACCTACATGACTACCAATCGGGCTAATTTTAAAATCTGGAGTAACCATTCCAAGCTGAAGTTCAAGCATCATTAAATATACAACAAATCCATATATAATCCCCGGCACACGCGTCTTCTCCCGAGTAATCGTTGACCCGAAAAGGATAATGAGTCCGGTTACTGCAAAAAAATGTGGAAGGACATATTTCCCTTGCCCAATAACCGCATCAAGCAAGTGGCCAAAGACAAATTGGCCTATTATACCGGTAGAAAGAACATATTTATTACCTAAATAAAGAAAGAACGCAACCGCAAGTATAATGATTCCGATTACTTCTTTTTTAAATTGTAATTTCTTGAGTTCTTCAAAATAATAGTCAGTATTCTTTTTTTTCGCCGCCATTTACACCTATCCCCTGTTACCACAACTATTGTAACATAAATATTTGCGCAAATGAAATAAAGCTTGTTCCATTTGATTCGTCTGCTTAACCGATCTATTCCAGGCAAACTCATCTTCTGAAATGAATTCACTGGTTTAATTATTTAATCTTCAGGCTAAACAACACCAAAGCTATACTAATAGTTTGAACTTGCTATAATTTTCTTAAACCGCTTTTTGGGTATAAAAGTTTTATGGTTTGATTTGCTTGATATTGAACTTGAAAATGAGTTGCAAATTTTGAATCCCCAGACTTAAAAATCTGGGGATTCCTTATATCGAACTCAGGTTATATTAATCAGGAAGGGGTGCTGTTCTCTTTTGCTCCATAATTGCCTCGAAATCATCAATTGAAAGACTTTCATTATCTCCAAATATGTCGCTTAAAAGTTGAGCATTTTGCTCATCGGTAATATCATCAGGCTTAGCTGCTGTAAACTCTTCTTGAGTGATTGAACCATCTCCATCTGTGTCTAAACAGATAGGGTTCCGTTCCATCATTGCGGTATTGAAATCGTCAATTGAAAGACTTTCATTATCTCCAAATATTTCGTTTAAAAGTTGAGCATTTTGCTCATCGCTAACATATTCAGGCTTAGCTACTGTAAACTCTTCTTGAGAGATTAAACCATCTCCATCAGTGTCTAAGCTAATGCCTGTTGATGAACTTTGACCTAATCCTTCTATTGCCATAATTTCCCCCCTTTTGTATTTTTTTACTGCAGAGAAAATCGACCATATAGTTTTCTCTATATCTACAATATATAACGGTTGTTTTTATAAAATACTTGTACCTAAATTTTCCGTTCTGTCCCCAAATGTTGACACTACTGTCCGGTCTTTTTTAAAATCTAACTAATGGTTCCAAAACTTTAGGATATGTCCAAAATTTCGATTCTTTAAGAATGAATACTTTATGATATAATATTTTTAAATGTTAAAAATCAACTCGGCAAGCAAATTTGACCATAAAGTTAACCAAATACGAAAATCGATCACAAATCCTTTAGATCTAAGGCAACTACTGCTGTATTTAATCACAAGCATATCTAAGGAACTTCAGCTCGACAACATATCCTTTTTACTTACAGATACTGATGCTGAAGAATATCAACTCAAGGAATCAATAAAACTCAACAAAAGTTTTTTAACAATTAAAAACGATAGCGCCCTTGTAAATTATTTTTTAAGTAAACGTGACCTGCTTTTTTTATCGAAGATTAAAATTTTATTATTTAAACTAGATAAGAATACTGGAAAAAAGAAAGCAAATATCGATTTACTCAAAAAGCTGGCTGCCGATATGGAACATCTTCAATCCGAAATAGCCGTTCCATTCTTATATGACAATGAACTTATTGGAATTTTATGTATTGGAACAAAGGCAAACAACCGTAAATTCACTAAATCGGACATTTCCTTTATTACCAGTATATCCAATGAATTTTCAATCAATGTATACAGCGCATTAGCACACAATAACCTAAAAATTAAAGAAAAAGAAATGTCCTCCCTATATGAGGTGGGAAAAGTAATCAGTTCCTTGTTTGATTTTAAAAAGACCTTCGATATTATTATCCGAAACGCATCTATTTTATTAAAATCACCCAAAATTTTATTATTTCTTTATGATGATTACGAGGCAAAATTCCTGATTAAAAAATCACTTGGTTTTTCAGATTTTCAACTAGGAAAAATAGAAGAAAGCATGCGTTTTAAGGAATGCACCCAAATACTTTGTGACACAACAGAAGGGATTTTGATTAAAACAAAAACCGATAATGGTTACTATGACGAAAATGTGCTTCAAGATTTAGGAGTAGAATCTGTCCTATCTATTCCATGGTTTGATGAAGATCTTAAAATTGTAGGCGAACTAAGAGCTATGCGACCTGCCTCTCAAAATGCATTTACCAATAGAGATCTTGAAATCGCAACTAATCTTGCCAATAACATTACTGTCGCCTTAAATAATTCGAAACGCTACCAAAAATCAGAGGAACATTTGCTGGAGTTATCTACTGTTTATAATATAACTCGTTCCCTTACTTCAGAGTTTGAGTTAGAAAAAATTCAGGAAAAAGTATGCTCCATTTTCACAGATGTCCTCAATTTCCAAAGATCAATATTGTATTTATACACCAGCGATAATCGATTAATTCCTCATAACGCAAGCGGATGGGATAAAGAGATTTACCAAGGTCTAGCCTTAGATATTTCGTCAACAATTGAAGGAAAATCATTGATTGAAGGCCGGATTTTCCAAGTGGATAAAAAAGATCTTGAAAACTATGATCTTACCGCGGTAAATAAACTCGACTTAAAAGAGTTTGTCGTTTTACCTCTGTTAATTATCAACAAAAAACCAATAGGTGTTCTCGTAATTGATACGCACTCAACCGCCCAATCAGGATCGAAATTAAATCTTCGTTTACTAACGGCTATTGCAAATCAATCGGCAATTATTATTGAAAACGCGACTCTCTATAACAAAAGTGAAGAAATAAACCAACAACTCCAAAAAGATCAGGCAAGAACTGCTAAAGAGCTTCAGATTGCCAGATATATCCAACAAGGACTACTTTCTGCAAAGTTACCAGAAACAAAAGCCCTGCATATTAATGCCAGCAATATCCCATGTCAGGCAGTTGGTGGAGACTTTTTCAATTTTATTCCCTATGATGAAAAAAACTTGGGAGTAGTCATTGGGGATGTTTCGGGAAAAGGAATACCTGCCGCACTTTTAATGACAATGACAAATAGCATCTTTTCAGAATTCGGCAAGCGTTACTCATCTCCAGAAGAAATTTTAAAACACACGAATAAATCGCTTCAAAGTTATTTAAGCCGCTCACCCATCTTTTATGTAACAGCGTTCTATTGCATTATCAATTTTGAAAAAAATATACTCAGATTCTGTAAAGCCGGCCACAATCCCCCCATATTTTACCGAGCGAAAACCGACGAAATCATTTTCTTAGATAGTGAAGGCACGTACTTGGGTACATTTGATGATGGCGGGTTTATCGACAAAAACATTCTGTTTGATACTGGGGATAAATTAGTCTTATATACCGATGGACTAACCGAAGTTCGAAACAAGGATAAAAAATTATTCTCTAAAGAACGATTAGCGGAGTTAGTCAGAGAACATCACAACCTACCCGCCGAAAGCCTTAATAAATTATTAATAGAAAACGTAGAGAATTATGGCGGGGCAAATGGAAATAAAGAATTTGCAGATGATATTACTC
>MFRH01000061.1:80361-104783 GCA_001783275.1 Candidatus Margulisbacteria bacterium GWF2_35_9 | reverse complement strand
AATATTATCTATATAATATCACCTTTTTTTGACAAACGCAATAACTATTTTAAATTTAATTTAATATATTCGACACTATTCGTCTTTTCTATCATTTAATGACGATTTCTAAGTATGGTGATAATAAGCCATTATCACCCGAGGGAAAAATCATATTTGTATTTGCAGTATCGCATTTAATTAAAAAGCTGTTATTTATTGAATAAATTGCGCTTTTATTACCTATATTCTCTAACATCTTTTTTAACAACGGGGTTATATCAAGCTGGTAAACACCAGATTCTTTAATAATAGTTGATGTAACTGGCTTTTCATCAAAGGTGGGACGGTTAAACCACATTGTATTTATACTACACCAATCACAAGTAACTGCGTATGCAGAGATTACAGCTTCATTGCCCAAATCATATAAATTATAAAAATTATATTTTGCAGATACTATTTTATCTGGATCTATACCTAATTTCTCGAGTGTTTCGTATCGGACATATGTCCATCCTTCGCCTTTTATTGTATTATCGCCAAGTAGCATATAAGGGCTTAAATAATGCCTTGCGTCATCGCCTGTATTGGAGTATCCCTACTCATAGAACAACTATTCCTAAAGAGGTTGCAGCTTTGCAGGAGTTTGGTATAGATATACAGTGCCAAGATGACCGAACTTTGAACGATACCTTGCTACCTGTAGTTACCAAGCTTACGGATGTGCGTATTGTCAACAATGAACTTAAGACGATGCTTTACGAGCCAAGAAAAGAATATTTTATGATGGTGGCTTTGGTTATTGGTAATATCCCACTACTGTATATGCTTAATAAATCGTGGTATAGCACTTTGATGGATACGATACCCGGTAAAATTGTTCTTGCCTTATCTGGTATGGTCATTCTTGTTACAGCTATGATGATGAAATATACCAGGCCGATTGAATATAAGAGGTAAGAGTGGTATAATTAAGAAAATTTATTTTTTTATTTTACCCCTTGACTCTTCCGTTGGGGAAGCGTGTAAACTGTCTTTATAACAAAGACGAGGAGGTTTTTTATGAACGATCTTATCAAAATTAAGGATATGTCCAGCAAGTACGACATATCTGCTCGTACGCTTCGTTATTATGAAGACATGGGGCTAATTGAAAGTGTTCGCAATGATGATTACGCTTACAGAATGTATGATGACATTGCTGTAAAAAGATTGGAACAAATTTTAATTCTTCGTAAACTTAACATCAGCATCAAAGACATTCAGCGTATATTTAACACATCAGGCTCAGAAGTCGTTTTAGAAGTGCTTGGGAAAAAGGTCGATGCCATTGACGAAGAAGTTTCCCTCTTGCATGAATTAAAAGAGATAGTCTTGGAATTTATCAAGCAAATCGAGCAATCAGACTTCGGCAAGGAATCGGATGTTAAGCTGCTGTACGAAAAAGCGAAGGAAATTGAAACTCAGATAGTAAACGTGGATTATGATGGCAATTCGGCGAATGTAAATCGACTGTTAGAGGTTACGGAAAAACTTGCGGTCGCTCCTGATATAGTGGAAAAACGTTCATACTGCTACCTGATATTCAATCTGGGAAGCGTAAGCAACGTGCTTGAAGCGTGCGAAATGTATGGCAAAGCGTTCGGAGCGGAAAAGCTTTCGGAAGAAAGAGGTTTTATCGAACCGGACAGTTGGATTGGCATGGATATAAAATTGTTTAATTTTACTATATTCATGCAATCCACCAGTAATCCGCTTGGAGGAAACTGCTGCACTAAATTTGCCTCGCAAAAGGAGTTGCGGAAAGCTTATGATGTTGTCAAGGAGGAGGCTATTGAATGTTCATTAAATACAGACTGGCACTGGACACCTTTGTCCGCTATTGTTAAAGATAAATTCGGTGTAAACTGGTTGTTCTGTGTATAGTATATATTATTTTGGATGTAATAGATATTCGCAGTATAATGTAAATAAATTCAACCGCCTTCGGGCGGTTTTTTCATTGGAAGGAGTGAAAAAGTGATACAAATAATTTCTGGTATACTTGTTGGTATCGGCTTATTCTTCATCGTTTCTGACATTTTCAGGATACCGTATATCAAGACAAGTACTGGTGGGCTTCCGCCTCTTGGTTATGATGTTGATCCTGCAACAAAAAAGCTTATTATTAATGAAAAAGAATCTATTGCAGTGCAACTTATTTTCGACTTGTTTGTTCAAGGACTTGGTTATGATAAAATTATAAATGAACTTAACCTAAGAGGGTATAAAACAAAAACCGGTAAAGCCTTCGGACACAATTCAATTCATAATATAATTCGTAATCAAAAATATATAGGAACATATATCTTCAACAGATCTGCTGCAAAAGATGTCGACGGAAAACGCAATTCTCATTCAAATAAAGATATTGAGGAAATAATAAGAATTGAACATGCTGTACCTCAAATAATTAACGATGAGATATTTGAACAAGCACAGCAGAAGATAATCGCACGCCAAAAGACACGCCCGTGTAATAACGTTAAAGAGGTATATTTATTATCTGGAAAAATATTTTGTGGTGAATGTGGTTTTACTATGGGCGGAAACAAAAAGCTTTCAGGCAGAAGCAAGTCCACTCATATAACATATAGGTGTCTTGGTAGAAAAAACAAACACATTTGTACGAACAAGGAAATTCGAAGAGAATATATTGAATCTTATGTATTGGAAGTTATATCAGAGTACACCTATGCCAAGGGCATGTACCTGTGCGGCGGCACGGAGGAACGACGGCAGTTGATCAACCTCTATCTTGACAAGGTGGTCGTGTATCAGGAGCATATCGAGTTTTTCCTTAACACCCTGCCCGTGTCCATCCTGAAACGGGAGGTATCCCGTGCAACCGAGGAGCTGGACGACGGCGATTCGCTGCTGACATTTATGCTGAAAAACAACCCGCACTTTGAGGGTGAAATGCTGGGCTATTCAGAGAAAACACCTCGGTCTTATTATTATCACAAGGAGAAAACAGAGGCATCCGATCCGGATGCCTCCGGCTACATAAATTCACAAAAAGAAAAGGCTGATAATCGACCTGAAACAGGCAAATTATCAACCTTTTGTGGTGGAGGCGAGCCGCACCGTCATTTTCCCACTCAGGGTGATCCTACTCAACATTTTGTGTTCATAAAAATTGATGAACTCAAAATATTAAATGCTGATAAAAATATTAATAATAGATAAGATATTAACCATAATTTATTAGTTTAATTAATTTAGAACTAAAATATTTTTATCGAGGGTAACTGTATGATTTATATTGGTATAGATGTTTTAACTTTTAAATATTAATTTTAACAAGTACATTACAATACTTGTCTAATTGTAACTTCTTCCAAAATATTTTCTAAAATTTCACATTCTTATTTAAAGGTTTCAATTACAAGTTCCGAAATGCATATACTCATTTCTTTGTTTACGGTAATTAATTCAAAATTATTGTTATGTTCACGGCACATTTTTATTATATTTTTAACCTTATTAACAAATTCTGCATATTTCTGGACGTGTTGAAAATTTTTCAACTCATATTTTTTAAATATGTACTTCAACCGTTCCAACATCAAAGTAGGATTCTCAAGCAATGCTTCCATTAAAATTATTTGAATTTGTTCTTTATTGTTTTGTTGTGCATTTATATACTCGGTGATAATTTGTATTGCGTTTATGCTTACATTTGGGGACGTTGGATTTAAATATGCTTTTATTTGTATGGAAAATTTATCAACGTCAAAACAGTCATAATTATAATCCGGATTTAGTTTTGGAAATAAGAGATATATTTCATCTTTGTTATTTGATTTTAAGTCATTGTAAAAATCTTCGTATTTTATTTGTTCTGTTTTTATTTCGTAATTTATTGGTTCTGTTTTAGCTAAAACGCAATTTGTTTCGTCATCATAACCGTATATTAAAAAAGTATCCGACCATTCGACTTCTTCTATTATTCGATTTTTATATGATCCTGTACAGTAGTAACCATTATCTATCATCTTTTTAATAATTTGTATTGTTAAATTTAAGCTCATTGCATTTGCAGGCATTCTAAACGTATTTTCTGTATTGAATACTGTATCAACACCTATAAACCACCAACCATCGGTGAAGTTTCTATTTTTTTGAATTTCTTGTCCATTTGGTAGACAAAGAAATTATAATAATAATTAAAAAGCCAAACATTATAAGCGGGAATAGCTATTACCTCAATATATTTGCATAAGTTAAACCTGTTATATTTATCTGCGGTTTTTAATTTCACTGATTATATTCATAACAACATCTTTAAATTCGCCTTTGTCGTTATATGTTGATACCAGATTCCATATATTTGTATAAAACCGCTATTTACCGCTCTCATACCCGCTGGTCATTATTAAGCAAAAAGGATTTTTAGGCCATTTTGATTGTTTGTTTTTACATAAGTGAAACTGATATAAAAAATATTGATGTATAACCGTTTTTCAACTCGGTTCGGTTTTAAAATGATAATAAAAAAGTACGGGACAATTTATTATATTTTTCACTATTTCATCCATTACATTTATAATCGTTATAGATTACCTTTACGCCTATCTTTTTATAATTAATTTAATTATACGAGTTATTAAACCATTTAATTATTATATAAAGTTAATTGAATCTAATCTTGATATGTTATTCTACTTAAAATAATGTATTTATTCGTAACAATCTGTGGATTTAAGAATTTTATAAACTAATAAATCATTTTGTAAATATGATAACATTTTTATTTCCTCACGAATTATTGTCTCTATATATTGTTGCATTTTTATTAAGATTGTTCTATTTTTCACTTGATTATATTTTATAGCTAAATTCTTAAGCGACGCCGATATATGTAGGTTATCTTTGTATTTTTCATATATATTTAAATTATTCAAAATTATATTATTTTTTATTAGAAACTCAATTCTATTAACCATCAACTTTTTATGCTCCCATAAAAAATAGAAATTTCTAATATCAATAAATTTATTCTCTTTAACTACACTATCCAAATAATTGATTAAAAATTTCAAGGCATCTATACCAAAATAATAATCATCTACATTATATTTATAATTGTTCGAATAACAATAAATGTAATCATTTACAAACATAATACATTTATCCAAGTTAAAGACAGGTTTAAATTCTTCGTTGATAGTTAAAGAACTTATAGTAATATTTTTCGCATCAAAATTTGTATTTTTTAGAGCATTAAGATATTCATTACATGTTACACTTGTACTTTCATATAATTTTTTGTCAGTATACCCAATAACATTAAATGATTGGTTACTACTATATCCATATATCATATATTCATGGTCGAAATTATATGAATTGTACGCTTTTCTTTGAGGTATGTAATATTCATTAAATGTACCGATGATATATCCACCATGCCTTAGTACTTCTTTAAGTATGTTTATTATTAACATAGGCTTATTCAATATATATTTCGGCATATATAAATAATTATACTTAAAAACTCCTTCTGTTAGATGCATCCAATCATAGCATGCATGATGAAAGGAGTTATTCTTTTTATTAAATACTACCATTATATAATTATGATAAAGCCAAGGCCAGAATTTGTCATCCCTTGAAAACAATATGCTTAATGGATATCCATATTCTGGGAAACCTCGTATAGGAGGGGTTAGGGTTATTGGATTTTTTAACTGACTCATTAAAACATATATCCCTTCAACATTTATTATAATATTTTATATTTAATCGAGTTATGTAGATACCCTGAAATTAAGCGATTTCGCAGTTGGTTAAAGCGGCATTAGGTAATGCCTGTGCAAAAATAGATTTTATATTCTCGTTTTTACTTGTAGATTCAAACGTAATTTTATGAAGTTGATGTTTGTCCGCGATAAACTCCAACAGCTTGCCTTCAATCTCACGCCCCAAATCGCAACACGATAAACAGAAAAGGGTTAGCGTTTCTCCCTCAACCTCCAATGCGCCTACAAGCCCTAAATCAAAAAAACGGACGGAAACGGAAAGAGAGTATAGTTTAGCATTTTTCCGTACAACACGATCTTTAATTTCTGCTACTGTATATCGTTTGCCGTTGGTACATTTGTTGGCACGTTGGGTAAATTTAGCAATACGGCTATACTCAATCGGCAACGTTTCGTGAATGTCCGTATTGACTTCAAGGGCGTCTATATATTCGTAATAACTTTGATATTGCGATTTTAAGGTTTCACGCGATTTGATTGGTAGGGTAGGTTTCGTTTCGTTTTTCAACATCTGTTATGATAACATTGCTTTTTAGGTTAAAACAAGATAGCTTATCATAAACCGAATAGCGCTCATATAAAATCGTCGTTACTTCCGGCTACATGCATTTAACGGATTCAACTTCAACGGGCGAATCATCAACAAAAACCATACTGTCAAGGCCGATGTTAAGTATTTCAACTATCCGTTTTATAATGTCGGGTTTATTTTCCCAATTTACTTGGAAACAGGATATATGTTCTTCTTTCAAAACCATTTCGTTATGTTCACGGAACATAGTCATAACGTCTGACAGATCGTTTCTACTGCTCATAGCCATCCGAAAGAGATATATATTATTAATTTTCATATAATATCACTAACAGAAACACAAAACAGCTTATCCAATTATGTTTGAAAATATATACATACAAATCTCCGAGTCTTTTAGACTATTTAGATTCATGACTATATAAGCTTAAATATTTATCCATTTTTTATATAAAAATTACCTTATTGTATATTTTCTCTATTTCTTATTATGACAATAATGTATATCTTAAGTTATCTTTGATTCTATATATACAATCATTGACTTAATTGTAGGAAATGAAGTGAATAATAGTATCTCATCATCAAACTCAAATTCAAATTCTGTTTCAAGAGCAATTATAATTTTTATAAAAGTAATCGAATCAATACTTAAATCACTTAAAGAAGAATTAATCGTTACATTATTATTAAATTTTTCATCTTGATTTTCACAAATTATTTTTAATACTCTCAGTTCCAGATTAGTTAAACTTTCTGATTGATTTTTTTGTGTTTTAATTTTATCGTATTTAATGTTATGATTATAATAATTATTGATTAGTTGCTTTCTATCTACTTTATCATTATTAGTATAGGGTAATTCGTCTAGATGGTAATATATTATCGGAACCATATATTCAGGCAATTTTTGATTCAAGAATTCTTTGATTGTATTTTCTTCGATGTCAATATCTGAAAGATAAAATGCAATTAGAGATTTATTATCTTCGTTTTCAACTATTGAGGCAACAGCCTTTTTAATATTAGGATGTTGCATCATTAAGTTCTCAATTTCTTCTAGTTCAACCCTATATCCTCTAATTTTAACTTGATTATCAATTCTTCCTAAACATTCTAAATTTCCATCAGATAGATATCTTCCTAAATCGCCTGTTAAATAAATACAAGTTTCAGGTTTTTCAGGTAAATTAATAAATTTTTCGTTTGTTAATTTTTCATTATTTACATACCCTTTTGCTAAACTTTTACCAGCTATAGCAATTTCACCAATATTACCATTTGGAACAATGTTATGGTTTTCATCAAGTATATATACTTGTGTTTCTTTTATTGGTTTTCCAATATCAATAGTACTCTTTTCAGTCAAATCACTAATGCATGACCAAATGGTTGTTTCTGTAGGGCCATACATGTTAAAAATTTTTGCAGATGTTTTTACTTGCAAGGTTTTTAAAAGGAAAAGTGGGAACGGCTCTCCACCAATCATAATCTCTTTGACATTTTTTAGACAAGATAATTCCTTATCATGATTTAATAATAACTGCATTCTTGATGGTGTCATTTGAATCATATCAACATTGTTTTCTTCAATAAGCTTTACCATTAATCTTGGATTTCGTTGTTCTTCTTCATTTGCTAAGACAACGGTTAATCCTTTATATAAAGCCATAATACTTTCAAGGAAGAAAATATCAAACGATACAGTAGTGAAACAAGCAATACGCTTTCCATCTGAAAAGTCAATTATTTCTGATACACCGTCTATAAAATTAAATAAAGCTTCTCTCGTAATTTCTACACCTTTGGGTTTACCCGTAGAACCTGATGTATGTAAAATATAGGCTATATTATTATCATGATTTGATAAATAAAAATCGGCAACATCATTCTTATTATCAACAATCAATAGTTCAACATCCTTGAATATATTGGAATATTTACTTGATGTAATAATCATATTTAAATTTTCTTCCGAAACAATATTACAGATTTTATCACAAGGCCAATTAACATCAAAAGGTACATATGTTATCCCATTAATAAAACATTTATATAAAATTGAAATTAATAATTCAGACCTATCTAGCATTATTCCAAGTCTATTGATTGAATGATTGTAATTTTTTTTATTAAATTTTATATCTTTTTTATTTATGATTTCCATGTTTTCACATACCTTTACTACTAATTATATTTGAACACAATTTTTCTTCAATTTTAGATATATAAAATATCTTTTCAATTGCTTGAAGAGTTAGATTTGTTCTTTTTGAAATTATAATTTTTATAAATAAGTTTTTTAGTTTTTCCCATTCATTATGTATTTCTCCCATAACTAATATATATTTATGATTATAGTTCAATAGCGATAGTAATGACATTACATTAAATCGTGAATTCGCTATGTAACTTAATCGTCTAATAATGTGAGAATTAGAAACATCAGTTATTTGTGGTGATAAGTCTTGAATTGAATTAATTTTCAATAAATCGTTTCCAAATTCTCTCATTAATTCAAATATATTTTTTTGAATATTTGATAAACAAATATTCAAAAATTCCGACTTTAATTCTTGCAATGATTTATTAATATTAGAATACAAATCTATAGAATAGGTATTCAAAGTTTTTCGCAAGGTATTTTTATCAATAAATATAATATCTGGTGAAGAATAAGAATCAATTGCTATTATTTCGTTAGTTGTACTATTTTTACTTAATAAATAATAATGATTATAATGAAATTTTTGAAAAGCTAAATTCCAAGAACAATCAAAACTATCAATATTAATTATTAGATTTTTTCCTCCAAGTACATTTTCAATAATCTCCTCAGAATTCAATTTATTGTTTATAATTTGAATATTTAAATACTTTTTTGATAAATTAATCGTTTTTTCAAAATCAATATCACAACTATAGTGATAATGAATTTTTTCTCCAATTGTTGATTTCGATTGATTATACCCAAAATCCCATGAAAACAAAAAAAGAGGGATATGATTCACGTTATTTAATTCGCATATATTTGCTATGCAATTTTCAATGCAATTATATGTGCTATACTTATTTGGTGTTATTTTACTCATATACTTCTACTCCATTATAAGTGCATTTTCATTAATCATAATTTTCTTATCAAACTCAATCTTCAATGCCGGATTATGTGAAATTACAATTTATGTTTTGCCTTTTAACAACTCATACAGATTTGTTAAAATTTTTGTTATGATAATGGCATCAAGAGAGCTTGTAGCTTCATCTAGAATAGTAATCTGAGAATTATGTAAAATCATTCTTGCAATGGCAAGGAGTTGCTTTGGACCGCTTGAAAGGTTAATATCACACTAAGATATCTTAACAGTTCAGAAGTAGTTACCTTATATGGCATCGCCTTTTCAAATAGGTCGGTAAAAAATCTACTCTGCGGATTTCGTGCGACTCTTTTCAAGCTCACTAACTCTTTAATTAATGGTTTAACTTTTATTTGCATGTCTTTTTAAGCTTATCCTTAAGAACTTTTTATCATCTTTATAATACGTATAATTTTACAGTATCAACAACTTTTCTGTTTCTTTATTTTGATTTGGATGACTGTATGAGCAATGGCTTCTTTCAACCAGACTTGCCTAATTACAGCCACACCCTTCATTCCACTCGTGTATTGCTTGTCAGTTCCTCCTTAACCTAATTCTTGCTGCTGTCAACTTGTTTTCCAAGTATCTGATTACCCATTGACGATATCTTGCTTCTGTTGTTATATTATTCATTGAAAATAGCTTCTTTGATATATGTTCTTTTGCCTTACATCAATTTTGAATGCTATTTTCTTTTTGTCACCAATCCATTGTTTAATAATACTAGTTCTATTACCTAGGTATAAATTAACTTAATAATAAAATGGAATTTATTTAATGTCTACGAGAAACTCATTAAAATTCTAATTTTATTGAGTTTCAAACATTTCTTGATGTCAACGCTTTACAACGCTTTTGAACCTTTCACATTGGCAATTTAAAAAGGTCTAAACCTAATTTCTCTTTTTTATCATATTTTATCACTTTTTAAATTGTTCAGTGTACATTATTTAGAAATAATAATTTTTATAATAGCGTTATTAACATTAATAGTTTTACTAAAATTATTTTCATTAATTATCTCAATAGTGGCAAGTGTTTCATGCTCTAAACAATCTTTATATTTTTCAATTATAGCTTGTATATATAAATCATCAGTAATAAAATTTATTTTTGCTCTGTCAGCAACATCAAGACCAGCTTCTTTTCTGAGCACTTGACAGTGTCGGAGAATTTCTCTATAACAACCTTCTTCTTTTAGTTCGAGTGTAATTTCGGTATTTATGGCAAGTCTAATTCCGTCGGCTGAACGTTTAATATGCGGTTTGTCTTTTTGCTCTATCGAGAGAAGATCGTTATCAAGCTCATATCCGCAAACGGATATTTTTTTACAGGATTTTAAAAACGAAATCACCTCTTTTATTGCATCTGCCGGCAAAGTACTGATGTGTTCTTTTACCTTGTTCAAATCTCCTTTTAAAACACGCCCTGCAGTTTTAAAATTCAACAAAATATATTCTTCACATAGCATCGTAAAATCTTCAAGATATACGATTTCTTTTACATTCAATTCATCTTTTATCACATCTTGAAATTTACTACAAACTTGTTGCAATGCAGCATCTATATATAGCACAGGTAAAGGCTGCTTAACCTTTAACCCGCTTTCATTTCTTAACTTCATTGCTCCGGCAATAACTTCCCGTACCGTCTTGACATCATTAAGCACGGAAGAGTTTACCGGTAATGTTTGCGGAAAATCAGATAGATGAACAGATTCCTCGGCAGTACTATACTTTCGCACTGTTGTTTGCCAAATCCTTTCGGTCATAAAAGGTATAATAGGAGCCATAATCTGACACATGATCTTTAAAGCATAAAGCAGGAAGTTGTAGGCATTTTGTTTATCATTGTCTAATCTGTCATTCCAAAAACGCTTGCGACAGGCACGAACATACCAGTTGGATACATCATTTACACATACCTCGAATTCACGAACAATCTCAGAGGTATCATAACTTTCATATGCTTTAGCAGCTTTTGAAACAAATTCATTGATTCTGTTTATCAGCCACACATCCATCAAGTTATCGGAATTTAATCCGATAAATGTCGGATTATCAATATTGGCATAGGTCATAAAGAAAGTGTAGATGTTCCAAAATCCAAGGAGTTTACGCCGCGCTTCGTCTCCCAAATTATAACCGAAACGGACATCGGAAGATATATTTGCACCTGCGTAAAGATAGCGTATTGCATCCGACCCAATTTTTTCAGCTGCTTCATCAAACTTAATCATAAATCCGGATTTATGAAAGCGGGACCCGTCCTCTTGTACCACGCTTCCATGTGTCATAACTCGTTCATACGGAGCTTTTCCAGTGAGTGTTATGCTCATAAAAAGCAAAGAATAAAACCACAATCTGATCTGCTCATTCATTTCAAGTACAAGTTCTAAAGGGAATTGCTTTTCCCAAGCATTTCGGTCTGTAAAATATCCGAGCGTTGAAAACGGAGTGATACCGGCATCAAGCCATACATCTCCTACCTCTGGTACTCGTTCAACCAATTCACCACATACTGGACAGCTTATTTTGATTTCATCAATCCACGGACGATGAAGTTCCGGCAAGCTGTCAACCTTTTCGCCGCCAAGTTTCCGTAATTCTTCTTTTGAACCTATAACTGTAAGATTACCGCATTTTGCACAAGGATAAAAGGGCAAAGGAAGTCCATAGAAACGCTTTCTTGAAATGTTCCAATCTCCCATATTGGTAAGCCAATCTTGCATGCGTTTTCCGGCAAATGAAGGCTCCCATTTCACATTGCTTGCTTCTGAAAGAAGTTTAGGACGAATTTCGTCTGTTTTAATTGTCCATGATTGTATCAGACGGAATAATACTTCTGTTTTACAACGCCAGCAAACAGGATAACTGTGAATATATTCATGTGTCTTGTATAATTTATCTTGTTGTTTCAGCTTTTCAAATACAAGCGGCGCCACTTCGGAAGCGGATCTACTGCTTAAAAAATCGTATTCGTTCGTAAAATGGCCGCTTTCATCTATCGGACATATTTGGCTTAGATTAAGCACTTTTCCAAGATCAAAGTCTTCTGCACCACATCCTGGAGCAATATGAACAACTCCGCTACCCTCATTTGCTTCCACTTCACTCCATTCGACAATTTTATGTTGTAAATTTGTTTGTACGGAAAGAAACGGAAAAAAAGTCTCATAAGATAAACCAACAAGCTCTTCACCTTTGATAATTTTTAAAACCTTTTTCTCACCGCTTATAACCCCTAACGCACTTTTGGCAAGCACAAGAGGACGTTTACAATTATCGACTTCCGCTATCACATAATCCAAGTTGGGATTGACTGCCAAAGCTACATTTGCAGAAAGTGTCCATGGTGTCGTTGTCCAGACAAGAATATCAAAATTACGATCATGTACTGGTAATTTAGCAAATACCGCTGTGTGCGTGATATCTTTGTGAGAGCCGGTCATTTCATGCTCGGAAAGGGATGTTCCGCATCTCGGGCACCATGGCATTGGTCGGTGTGACCGTGCTATCCAACCATTTTCATTACAAGTTTTTAAAAAATACCATATTGCAGTGATATTCTCATCAGTATGCGTAAAATAGGAATTTTCCCAGTCCATCCATTGTCCAAGTCTTTTCGATTGTTCGGTGATGATTTTTGAGAATTTTTTAATTCGTTCCACACAACGTTTTGTAAAATTATCCATTCCATAGGATTCAATATCTTTTTTATCTTTAAATCCAAGTTCTTTTTCTACTTCAACTTCAACCCAAAGTCCTTGTGTGTCAAATCCGTTGCGATAATGACAGGAATAACCATTCATTGCCTTGTAACGCAAAAAAATATCTTTTATACTACGTCCCCATGCATGATGTATTCCCATTGCATTATTTGCAGTCATTGGTCCATCAAGAAAACGGAAAGGTTTTCCATTTTTATTTTTTTCTGTGAGTTTTTCAAATAAATAATTATCTTTCCATAACGACAATATTTCATGTTCATTTTCAATAAAATCTAATTTATTATTTTCCATAAATTTACACCTTCTTAAAAAATTTAAATACAAGATAAATAAAACTAATTTACAACCCATCCGCCCCTATAAATATTGAGACAAATAAAAAACTTTCGCCCCAATATCGAATATGATTCGCATAGGGACGAAAGCTTATACTTTCGCTATACCACCCATCTTACATCATACAAGCATATGCGTCTCTTTTACGGGGAGAAGCCGTCATGATCTACTTGATTAACATTTTAATGTTTATCTTTCGGCATGCTACTCGGGAGTGATTTTCGGTAAATTCCTATTTGTACTGAGTTCACACTATCCTCAGCTCACTGTAACTTTGGAAAATACTTACTCTCTCCGTCAATGTATTTAGTTTAAATTATAGCAGAAAGCATTAATTTTGTCAATACAACAATTGTTAATACTTAAAAGTTTTTAGGACTTAAACACTTATAATATTTTACCAATTTTGATCCGACCATACACTGTACATTTGATTACTCTGATTTTATTTCTATTATCTTTATAAGTCCGCTAATTAATACTGTTGTAACGGAGTATTTTACAGCCATTCCAAGCACTACGCAATCCAGAAGCAAATGACCGGGATAAGTTTGCTTACATTATTGGATCAAATATTCGAAAATTGTTGTGTTAGCGTAATATTTTTCTCTTTATAGATTTTGCGGAAATTTTGAATACATAGGTACAACTCAACCATTAACGGATATTTTCCGGGGTGATTCAAATTTGAGGGAATTAATATATCACTGTCAGTATGATTAAAAGACATCAACTTTGGAATAAGATAATTTTGTTTGGGTAACTTCGATTGAATCGGTGCACTGACTGTATTTTTTAGGCTTGTACGAGATTTCCAGTTCTGTTATCAACTTCCTGAAGTAGCATTCAAACGCATTGCATTTACCATGATAGCCACCCGTTGCATAATGTCGTATGCAGTATGTCCTTACTCTATACTGACACAGGACCACCTGCGAGATGTAGATATATCTATATGTTTTTACGATTTTTTTATAATGCTGTCGTTCATATTCAAACAAGATATCTTGTAATTTTTTATACCGAATCCCGGCATCCTGTCGAATGTATGCGCTAATTCTATTCATCCAATACAACCACAATCAAATAATAATTAGACTTAATGTTTTTATTCACTTTACTGTCTATAGTAAAAATTAAACTACGATATTTAAAAGTCTATTTGGAATATATATAATTTTAGCAATTTGTTTGCCTTGGATGCTCTTTGAAATCGCTTCAAGTTTCAATGCGAATTTTTCGACATCATTTTTAACGGAATCTTTTTCAATCATTAATTTTGCTTTCACATTCCCATTAATTTGTATTACGATTTCAATTTGTTTGGAAATGATTTTCTCTTCTAAATATTGTGGCCACCTTTCATTGAAAATAGTACCGCCGTTACCAAACTTATGCCATATCTCCTCTGTAAAATGTGGAGCAAATGGTGATAATAAAAAAATAAAATCTCGTATCACTTCACCTTCATATCTAATATCTCGCTTTGGATTCAATTGATATTCTGAAATCGCTGAACGGAATTCCATTAGTCGTGCAATCGCTGTATTAAAAGAAAAACGATCAATATCATTTGTTACAGCTTTGATAGTCTTATGCCGGATTGTTTCCAACAAGTCTGAAATACAAGAATTAACAAATAAATTCTCATCAGATTGCATATACATATTTAACATACGTATGGTTTTCTTAAAAAAAGAATCAATGGCCTTGATTCCTTTTTCATTCCAAGGTCCACCCTCGGTATATGAGAATCCAAAAGCAAGATATGTTCGAAAAATATCAGAACCATATTGTTGTATATAGGAATCGGGTAAAACTGTATTATTTTTGGATTTGCTCATTTTTTGACCGTCGCTTCCGAGAATTATCCCCTGATGAATCAATTTTTGAAATGGCTCATCACCAGTTACATATCCCATATCACGCAATGCTTTGTATATGAACCTAGCATACAATAAATGCATAGCGGCATGTTCAACACCGCCGACATATAGATCGACCGGCATGATATTCCTCTCGTTTTTTATATCCCAAGGTTTCTTTAAATTTTTTGTATCGAAATAACGTAAATAATACCATGACGAACAAACAAATGTATCGAGCGTATCGGTTTCCCGGATCGCAGGAGAGCCGCATTTCGGACAAGTAGTGTGAAGAAATGCATCACATGAAACAAGTGGTGAGTTTCCATTTGGATTGAATTCAACATCATATGGCAGTTCTACTGGTAATTCGTTTTCTGGTAATGGCACAATACCGCAATGATCACAATAAACAATTGGGATTGGCGCTCCCCAATACCGTTGCCTGGAAACGAGCCAATCGCGTAATCGATAGTTTGTCGATATTTTCCCTAGATGGACGATATCTAAATCTTTCAAAATTTCGTAAAAGGCTTGATCAAAATCCAACCCATCGTACTTACCGCTATTGCATAGAATCCCATAGTTTGTTAAGGGTAAATCATCTCCTTCTTCACCAATCACCTGTTGAATCGGGAGAAAATATTTATTTGCAAATTGAAAATCCCTCTCATCATGGGCAGGTACCGCCATAACCGCTCCCGTTCCATATGATGACAACACATAATCACTAATCCAAACTGGAATATTTACGTCTTTCAATGGATGTTTGACATATGCACCGGTGAAAACACCAGTTTTTTCTTTCGCCGTTGATAACCGTTCAATTTCTGTTTTTTGGAGAGTTGCTTTTTGATACTCACGAACAGAATCCTTATATTCTCCTTTGGTGATTTCGTCCACGAAAGGATGATCCGGAGCTAAAACAACATATGTAACGCCCATCAACGTATCAGGTCGGGTCGTAAATACTATAAGCGATTTATTCGAGTTATCGAACGGAAAAGTAATTTCAGCGCCCCTACTTTTTCCAATCCAGTTTTTTTGAATCATTTTAGTTTTTTCAGGCCAATCTAATTTATTCAACCCATCAAGCAATTCATCAGCATAATCTGTAATTTTAAAAAACCATTGTGTTAAAGACTTTTGAACAACAGTTGCTCCACATCTTTCACATGCTCCGCCATTCACTTGTTCGTTAGCCAAAACCGTTTTACATTCTGGACACCAATTGACAGAAGCATTTTTACGATATGCCAACCCACGATGATATAATTGTAAAAAAAGCCATTGCGTCCATTTATAATAGGAGGGGTCTGATGTTATTGTTAGATATCTCCAATCATATGTCGCTCCGATTTGTTTGAGCTGGCTAATCATGGTTTCGATATTCGCATATGTAGAATCTTTCGGATGAATGCCGGTTTTTATTGCATAATTCTCCGCTGGTAATCCAAAAGCGTCAAAGCCCATCGGATGGAAAATGTTAAATCCCTGCATACGCTTCATACGACCCCAAGAATCGGGAAGGCTGTAATTCCACCAATGTCCTAAATGCAATTTACTTGCGGAAGGATATGAAAACATTTCTAAAAGATAAATTTTATTTTCGTAGTTTTCTTCATGAAATTGATATGTTTTATTTTTTTCCCAATAATTCTGCCATTTTTTATCGATTTTTTTTGAATATTCAAATTGCATTTTTTCTTTCCCTCCTTACTTATAATAATTTATATAATGCTTATTTTTTTAAAAACATTTGAATAATATATAGGATCATTCAAATTCTTTTCGTACCAATCATCGTTTTTAATAAAGCCATTATTAAGATAAAAATCTTGGAATTGCTTGTTTTTATCCGTTAATATAAACTGGCCATACATATATTTAAAGCCTCGCTGGTGATAATACTGTCTAAGCGTTTCTAGAAATGCGTTTTCAAAATTTCTGCCAAACACACGGCAAGATAAGAAGAAGGCTTCGATAAATAGTTTCCCATTATTAATTCTAATAACGATAAACCCCACTATTCCCATATCACCATAAATGTCTTTTGCTTTTATATATATCACATTATAATTTACCGCATTTATTTTTTCCAACAATTCTTGTTCAGTATAACGCTTCACTGTTAAATTAAATTGATTGGTACGTTGTGAAAGCTCCACTAATCGAGGCAGAATAAATCCGTCTGCATATCGAAATTCTAAACATGTTTTTAAGGATTTATGATAATCTACAATATCGTCACATTTCAAAAATTCATTCTCTCGTCTTGCTTGATCTGCATAATATTTCGATCTGTTTTTGGCTTCTAATGTAGGCTTAGAAGTTATAAACAGCTTACTGTGTTTTAATATATCTGCATATAAATATGGCTTATCCTTATCCATCAAAATTGTTGTCACTAACGGCAGCTTATCATTGATAAGACCGATTTCATATTCGTTATCATCAATATATACGATCGTATCATATGTAAAATTTAAATGATGCGCTATGCTTATCAAGTTGTCCACTTTATTATTCCAATTTATTTGATAATACGAGATATGTTTTATTTGCAAAATCATATCCGGATGATTTTGAAATATATCCAATACCACTTGCTCATCGTTTTTACTACATAAGGCTAGGACAACTCCTTGATCATGAAGACGTAAAATTTCTTTTTGAAAATCAATGTATGCTTTTCCATATGAAATCTGACCCAAGCTAATATTGTTTATTCCGATATCCGCTGCAGTTCCACCCCATAAAATATCATCACAATCAAGTACGAGACATTTCTTTTTCAGACAATAATCCGTATTACATTCATTAACTATCTCGTAAGATATCCTATTACAAGCATCAAATGAATAGGGTGCTCCCATAGTATAATATTTCGACTTATCATAAAAATATTGTCTTCCAATATTTCCGATTAGGTAGTTAATATCAATGATACGAATCTGCGGTATTTTTTTTACATTGTCTTCCAGAATGGAATTTGCCCTTTTAATCAAATTGTTCTCGTTTTCATATATACTGTAGTTGTAATCAAGTTCAAAATTAAAAAAAAGGATCGGTTTCTGAATTGATTTTAAAAATTCGAAAAGTCCTTTTATTTCTACTGTAAAAGCTGTTTTAAAAGACCCTTGGAAATGGTTGGTGGGCAATACCCATTCATCCAGACGCAAAAGAAAAATAAGATGGTCATAATCTGAATATGATTCATACCGTTGTGTGAAATTATACAAATCGGTATATTCAATTTTAACGTTATAATTATTCTGTGAAGCATAATAATTTACACAATCATTTAAAAAATGTTCCATTGTAATATTTTTTACTACTAACCATTTTTTATTCAAGTCATAATGAAAATCCGGCATTTGTAATATTTCTTGGTATTTTAACAACTTAAACATGACATCTCCTTTTAATAACCAAATTGAATATAAAGATGTTTTAATATTCAACTCTACATTAAATTTGTTATGAAGCTCTCAAGGTAATCATTTTATATATTTATTTAATATACATTATGGAAATGTATTCGTCAAGAAGTTTTAAATATGAATATATAGAGTCCATTTTTGCAAAAAAGTAAATGCACAATCGGCATATAATATCATCCAACCGATAAAACAGCCTTTATAATCTGGTGTACTTCTAGCATTTGACCTTTTATTAGTCAGAATCTAAGTATTGGCAGAGATTGGATGACAATTCTTCCATATATAAAATGTTCTTTTTTTCCTTTTCAATAATAGATTCGATCTTTTCTCGAATGATATCCTTATCCACCGTTTGCTTTAACATTTGGCGTATAATCGTATTTTCCAAAACCATATAAGAGTTGATGCACGATTCAAAAGAGCAAATAGACTTTTCAAACAAGTCTCGGTGTCCAAGATTATTACATATATATTGTAAACCTCTTAGAAAACACTTACGACTAGTAGACATTCTATGTACCTTATTGATTAATGGTACGGCATAATAGTCATTCTTTTTATTGGATATCTCGTTATCATAGGTCTCTAATGATGTCATTTCTGCCTTAAACATACCAAGATGATTAATCATATTCGTCATTTTTACATAATCCACCGCATTGATTACCTGTTGTATATAGTCTCGATTGAGTTGTTTTGATTGATGTAATTGAAATATAGCAGTATCCCCCGACCAATCGCTTAATAAGGAAAACGGCAAGAGCAGGATACCATTTTCAGCAAAATAAGAATCCACACATAAAAACAAATCTTTATTCATCCCTGTTATCATGATATGGTGGTCTATTTTATATTTCTTATACGCTAAACTCCAGGGACAATCATATGCATTAAGACTAATAATAATTGGTGAAAAGCTAATATTTTGATTTACATAATACTTTAGGTAGTCAATATTTATAAGTGATGTACCGACCATAGTTATCCCATGAAATAAATCCAAGTTTTGTTTAAGTATCGGATTATAATTCATCTTTATGGAAAGACCAATCGTACTTTTTTCTTTTGTCTCATAAGAAAAGGACCATAATCCCATAAAAGCCATTTCATAATCCAACAATTTATGTTTAGCAAATTGAACAATTAGTCCTAAAATGCAGTCATAATCATTTTGTTTTTCAAGTCGAATATCCCACATTGTTTAACAACCTTCCACTTTTCCCGCAATATGTGTAAGCTTAAATAGCCATAATTGAGTTTGCATGAATATTTAACGATAATATAAGTGTCGATTCGTTATAGGGGATGCCCTATTTTGTATCGCTTTTTTAGTACAGCATTATGATAAAAATGTAATGGTCTTTCAAATATTGATTCTCCATTTTTATCTGATTTTTCACATAACCTGTTTCACAATAAATTGGCATTCATTCAATACATAATTCGTCTTGAATCCTGTTAATTGAATCCGATGAGTTATATGGACGATATACATATTGAGTGGGATAGATGTATCATACGAAGTATTTGTTAACAAGTCCACTCTTAATATATTTATTTTTTCTACATAAATCCACGTCATATAGATAAACCTATATACCCATAACATTCTATAACTTCTATTTTTCCTATGTCATACTCCATTTATTAAATTTAAAATATCTCCTATTGTATTCAATTGATTTGTAATTATTGATTCATCAGAAATATGGATGTCAGCCTTTTCTTCAATAAGCAAAAACAATTTTATTAATCCGATGGAATCAATACCTATATCAACCAATTGCTTATCCAGTTGTAAGTCATCCTTTTGACTTTTACTAACCATAAGAATAAGTTCATATAGTTCGTACTCCAGCATGAGAATCACCTCCCCGCTTACGTTATAATTACTCTATTAGTTAACATCTAAATTTTTAATACTAAAATATTGTTCTTCATATAGCTCTTTAAAATATGTATTGTTATTGAGCAATTCGTAAAATGTTCCATCTCCAACTATTTGACCATCATACATAACAATAATCCTTTTGTAATTTTGAATTGTCGATAAACGATGGCTAATTGTAATAACAATTTGATTCATAAAATTATTGGCTATGATATCATTAATTTTATCTTCTGTTGCTGCATCTAAAAATGAAGTTGCTTCATCAAAAAATAAAACATCTGGCTTTTTCACCATTGCTTTCGCAATGAGCATTCTTTTCATTTCCCCTCCAGATAACTGTACGCCGTTTTCGCCAATGCTAGTATTATATTTATTTTCGGATTTTTCTATCTTATCATATAGATATACTTTTTTATATATGTCTTCAATACTTTCTATTGTTAATGTTGGATTAATATAAAGTAGATTATCAACAAAATCTAAATTAAATAAAGCTGCATCTTGCATTACCACACCTATTTTTTTATAAAGAGAATCCATGCTAATTGTTGATATGTCAATATTATTATAACATACCTCACCTTTTTGCGGTTTACATATATCTAATAAGCACTTTATTAAAGTAGTTTTACCATGTCCATTTTTTCCAACTATACAAAGCTTTTCTCCATAATTAATTGATAAGTTAATATTCTGTAGAATATATCGGTCATCTGTATCGTTATTATATGTATAATACACATTCTTCAAAGAGATGTTCTCTATTCTCCCGATAACACTGTCCTTTGTATTCTGAGTTTCTTTTATATAGGGTACCAAACGATGAAACGTATTCTCATTTGAAATTAAGGAAGCTGTATTTTCAATGATACTGTTCAATCGATTAAATATATTTTGATAATATGATATAATTAATATGATAGTACCGACTTTTAATGAATTATTTAAAGCAAAAAATGCTCCGATAAAATATAATCCTGTAGAAAAAATAAACTCATTTTTAAAATTTTGAAGGATGCGGTTTAACGAATTAAATGCCATTTCTTTATTACTAATTTTAACATATTTATTTAAATATTCCGAATACTTATCAGTTTGGAAATCTTCAGATGAAAACATTTTGATTATTTTCCATTTACTTAAGGTTGAATAAAGCCAGCTATCAGTCTCTGCATTGATATTACGAAGAATATAACGTATCTTATCAATTTTCTTTGCTATGAATTTGGTTAAAAAAATCGCAATTGGTAAAAATAGTATCAAGATCAAAGTGATATATACATTTATATAAAATAAAATACCTAAGTAAACAATGATGTTTAATAAAGATATTATATTGTTTAGTATATTATTAACAATAAATGTTCCGACAATACTAAAATCTTCATTAATTAAGCGACTAAAATACCCGGTATCGCTTTCATTGATTTTATGCAATCTACGTAATAAAATATTTTTAAATAGGATAGTTTTCACTTTGATTTTTAATTTATTATATAAGGTTAAATTATTTCTCATGGTAACATAATCCAAAAATACTTGTATGATGAATATAGCAACCGTCATAAATAAAAAAAACTTAAATAACCCAAAATTACGATTACTGTAAATATCGTCAATTAAAATTTTATATATATACGGATTAATTATTCCAACTAAAATTACCAATAATGCCAACATTATATATAGGATGATGTTTTTGACTATGTTTTTATAATATTTTTTAAATTCTTTAAAATATAAAACATACAATTTTATCATTATAATCACCTAACTGTTTCCATAGATTTATTTTTGGTAATATTGTCATACTCCTTCTTAGACTCTTTTAAATTGAAAAGTTCTTTAAAAGTGTTTGATGAAGCTAACAGATTTTCTACCGAACCAGATTCGATACTTTTGTCCTTTTTAAAAAAAATAACTTCTTTACTTTCCAATACTGTTGAAATTCTATGAGTAATGAAGATTATAATCTTATTTTTATGCGTACTTTGCACTCTTCTTAATATTAATAACTCCGATTCATTATCTTGTGCGGATGTTACTTCATCAAATATCATAATATTGCTATTCTTTAAAAGAGCCCTCGCAACACAAAATCTTTGTAATTGCCCACCAGAAAGCCCAAAGCTTTTATCACTAGTATTTGTATCTAATCCATCGTGCAAACTTTGAATTACATATTTCAAACCCAAACTATCAATTACTTTCCAAATATCATCATCACTAATATTTGGATTGCCCATGGTTAAATTATCACGAACCGTTCCATAAAAAGAATACGACTCTTGACTAACATATGCAATTGAATTCCTTATATCTTTCAAGGAATAATTTTTAAAATCAACATTATTAATTATAATCTCACCTTGATTAAGATCATAAAATCCAAACAATAAATACATTAAGGAACTTTTACCAACCCCGCTCGGTCCAACAATTGTATATATTATATCCTTATCGAATTTTAAATTAATATTTTCTATAATTTTGTATGTATCATTATATTTAAAATCTACATTTTTATATACAATTTCTTCAATTGGGGTAGTCAGTTTAAGACCTTCATCCAATTCTTCCCTATCAATTTTTAAAATATCATCAATTTTCTTAATTGAAACTTTTCGTTTTGAGAATTCGAAAAATAATCCTATAATATCGTCATAACTTGCACAAATTTTATCATAATACATCATTATAGCCATGAATATACCAATTGTGATTGAATTATTGATTATTAAATATGTACATATAAAATAATATATAATTCTTAATAACATCATAATTATTTCGTGATATTTTCTATATATAAAATTATTAGTTTCTATAATGACTTCTTCATTAATAAGTTCATTAACATTAACTTCAAATATATTTTTTATCTTATCATCATCCATTGTAAGTTTTAAATCTTTAAAATAATTTAACCACTCATAAATCTTTCCGTTAAATTGACCACATTTTCTTCTATAATTTCCAGATATCTCATTAATCTTTACTCTGTTTTTTGTGGTTGATATATAAGTGATTATAGAACCAAGTATAAAAATTATGGCTAATATCCAATTGATTTTTACAACAAAGATTATAGTAACTATAAAAGTTATAATAGAATTTATAAATCTTGCAATATTCTGATTTATTATGTCCATCAAAATAGCTGTATCATTATTTATAGTAGTAATTATATCACCGGAATTATTTTGCGATATATAGTAAGGCTTACTTCTCAATACATTGTAAAACATACTTTTTTTTAGTTTAATAATCAGATGATTTTGAATATATTTCCAATTGAATAAATCAAGTGAAAAAAATGTCTGAATCTGCAGAAATAAAATAACAAATAGAATAAGCATATTAAAAAATATATTTCTATTCTTGTTATAATACACTTCATCAATCAATATAGAAATTATGATAGGAAATATAATTCGAGCAATTATATATCCTAATTTACTTATAACCAAAATTATTACGCTAATAAGCTCATCTCGAATTAAATGAAATAAATTCTTAATAATCTTCATTTTATACTCCAAAATAATCTACAATTTTTTGTATTAAGGAAACTCTATAAGAATTGTAATATAAAATAACTTCTTGATTTTCTTGTTGCATACATTCATAATTTACAAGACCGAACCATATTTCATCATTGTTTATTTTTATAATTAAAGCATCATTTTTACTATTACT
>MFRH01000061.1:79976-80325 GCA_001783275.1 Candidatus Margulisbacteria bacterium GWF2_35_9 | reverse complement strand
TACATATTATGTTCTTCAGAATATTGGGTTTCCATGATTATGCTATTATATTCAATTATATATGAATTGGCTGCCACTAAATAGAAGGAAAGAATAAAAACAAATAATATAATAAGTTGAAGAATGGGGGTTTTATTACATAATAATATAAATTTTTCTTTCATTATTTATTCTCCTCAAGATAATTTATTTATTATATTAGTGCATTAAAGATTTATTAATATATATATTTTTCAAATCCTGCTCATCAACACATTGTTTAAAATCAAAACAAAATAATCTTTTTTCCGGTGTTAATTTCCACTGTTTTATATCATCTATGCCATAAAAATTAATTGAATTGTCAAGT
>MFRH01000061.1:0-79963 GCA_001783275.1 Candidatus Margulisbacteria bacterium GWF2_35_9 | reverse complement strand
TAGGTATCACTAACTCAATAGGAAAAAACAAATTAATGTAGTTCAAGATTGAAGAAATATACGATTCTAAATTATGTTTTTTAACAAGATATAATATTTTTTCATAATCAAATTTATTATTTTTTATAAAAATTGCAATTTCAAAAATCATTCGTATAAAACCATGCGTATTTTTGTAAATTTGTATTGGCGAATTCATGTCGAAATAATGATGTAGGCATATGGTAATCAGCATTGTTTCCAATGTTTGAGTTATAACAGGCGTGTTATTAATCATTACATATTGTCGTTCATCAAATAATTCTTGAACAAAATCATCTGTGTTTTTTATTGCTAATTTATAATTAATATCAATGGAGATTGGAATACCTTGATCAATCTTTATAAAATTGGGTAATTGATGAGTATGGATCAGATGATAATAATACGACATTTTATCATATTCAATAATAGAATTGTTTTCTTTATCATATTTTCCTAAGATAAATCCGTGTTTAGTTAATACTTCTTTTATCATACTAATACTATCAATTGAGACAAGGAGATCAATATCATTGGATGTACGCAAGCTATAATCACCATATGCGAATTGCGCAAAAGGCATTCCTTTAATTATTATAAACTCACAATGATGATCATTCAAATCATCAACGATTTTTTTTAAGGTCGCTAACCTAAAGTTTAAGATTGATTTGTTTTGATTGATTTTTTCTAAAACAAAATGTAAATTTTCTGCTGTCATACAATGTTTTGAAAGATAGTATAGAACTCCCGTTTGTTCAGCTAATTCGATTTCCTGTTTATCCAATTTATGAGCAACTCTTTGATTTTGAAAAATTTCTATTAAATCTTTGAGTAATTGTTTTTCTTTATTCATGTAACAACAGGCCTCCTCCTAAAATAATAACTATATATACAATATATATAATTCTTGTTTACTTATAGCTTGACAAATAAACATATTATAATTCAACTCTAAGTAAATGATTAGTATTTTAACGTCAATTTCCAATTTAGAATTTACAGCCTATTGTTCAACAATCGTTTGGTATTATTGCAACAAGGGTTAATTTGACTGTTTAGCTTTCATATTATGATGATATAGCCACATTGATAAGAGGTTATATCATCAAATGTGTTTACTAAGATATATTTAAAGACAGGATTTCGTTTTTGTTAAGGTTAATAGAAAACAATATTAGATCATAATTGATTTACACTTATTAATAACTCTAATTCTCGGACGCATGTATTTCTTTTTCATTCTTTCACCCCCTTTTTAAGTAATTTATTGGAAATCCTGTCTTCAAATCACATTAATCAAGTAAATAACGATAACGTAAATCATTTCCTGAATCCAACGTTATAACTTGTCCTGTTAAAGAATTTGTTTCTAAACCAAGAAAATAATTAATAATATTAATAATATCATTTAGATTTGTTAAACGCTTCAATGGAGACTTTGAAATTCTTTCTTTTATAACCGGATCATTAATATCAATATCCCGCTCATTTTCCGAAATTAATCCAGGTGCGATAACATTAATCAAGACATTTTTATCACCATATTCCATTGCTAGACTCTTAGCCATCCCAATTTGAGCTGCCTTTGCTGCTGCATAATCCGAAAGATAAGGCATACCGCCAAATGCCGAAGAAGATGAGAGAATTATAATTCTTGACATCTCCTCGAAATCAACCTGCTTTAAAAACTCCTTGGTACAGTAAAACAGCCCTTTTATGTTAACATCAATAGTATTATTCCAATCGCGATTATCCTTTTCAATTATATTTCTTCGATTTATTTTTGAAGAAGCACAAAAAACCATATTATTTATAAAAATTCTTTTTTCATTTAGTTCGCAAAAAACTTTCTTTACTTGTTCGTAATCAGTAATGTCTACTTTTATAATTTCATGATTATGGCTTGGTTCTTCTAACAGTTCATTAATTTTATGGTTATTATAAAATAAAACTAATTGATAATTTTTCATAAGATGAGTTGATAATTTTGTGCCTAAAAACCCAGAAGCACCTACAATTATCAAATAAGGTTTAGATAATTGATAATTGTTCATAATCGAATTTGCTCCAATTAATAATATTTAATTCTATTTTTTCTAATAAAAATGCCAATAAGCGCTCATAATGTGTTTGGTAACTATCGAAATTTGGAATAGATAACCCTAACCAGTTTGTATGATCTGGATCATGAAATGGCTTTATCTGAGTATTGATTTGTTGCAATAATGTTTCTATATACATTATTTTCACTTTTTCAAATGAGCTATCTTTATTAATATGTGGAAAATAAATTTTTTTTACATTAATTTTTTTTATACTTTCTTTTTTTATGATTTTAAGAAACTCCGAAGTATCAAATGTATATTTTTTATCTAGTTTCCAAAAATCTTTATTATAACACGGAAATTCCTTTTTGAAATCGTTTTTAATGGTAACGCCATATTTTTCATCTATATAGAAAAGGGTACCTAACCTTATATTCACAAAATATGGCCAGTTATAGGCAATTAATTGATCATTTTCGATACAAATATACACCAAGTCATTAGATAAAAACTTGGAATCTGGAAATGTCAATAAGAGATCTAATAACATGGTTGTCTTTCCAGCCATTTTAGGACCAAGAATTAACATTCCCTCATTGTTGATACTACATCCTGATGCATGACATAAAAAACCTCCATGGGATTCAAAAAGGACGGAAATTATTTCTCGAATAATAAAATGATAATCGATAAACAGTGAATTGTCATCATGTCCATAAACGGTTATCGTTTTATTATCTATAAAAATAATATTGTTTGTCTTGCAGTTAAGGACATATTTTGGGTTGGTTTTGCTTCTGATTCCATATATAAGATAGGGGCCCACTCCTTTATGCATTACAAATAAATCTGCGGACATAAATTCAGAATATAAAGGATTTAAAGTTTCATTAGAAACAATGCCTATAATGTGGTATGTATTTTTTTCTATTTTATTTTTTTCTTCAAAGCTGAAAAAAGGAGCCAAAGTATGTTTCAATTTTTCCCAAATTATTGTATTTACAGTACAATTAACTGAATTACCGGCAAAATGAATGGTACCAATCATTTTAATTTCTCCTTGATTTCTATAAGACTTTTTTCATCGAGAGTTCTATTTTCAAATATATATCCTTCTAAAGTACATATTATTTCTAAATCACATTTAATTTGTAAACACCGGGCTCTACATGCATTAATTATAATTCGTTTATTATTGTTTAATAAATTGAGATGTTCAGCCAATTTTAATACATTCATCTTCGAGTGTTTACAGAGGATTCCAGGACAATAATAAATACCGCTGATATCCTTTCTGTTTAAAAATAAGGAATTATCTACAAAATCGAGCTTATAACCTGTATTTAACTTATCAACTATTTTTTGTAACTGATCACCACTCCAAAAAACATTTGAAACTAGCATATATATAGCCCCCTCTAGATAAGTAATTCACCAGGAATAAATAATTTATTATATCCAATACGACATAATTCCGATGTCAATTCCGATAAAAAATCGATATGATATTCTTTGTTTAGATATTGTATCATAATAGCTTCCGCTGAAGTCATAAATGCAGATGTATAAAGACCTTTTTCCTGGAAAAGAGATTGGCTTATATCAATAGTTGTTAAACACGGCTTTAATATAATATTATGTGTATATTCTGTTATCCGATATAAAACATCTAAATCTGATCCATCTACATGATATTCTTTTTGAATAAAAGGCAACTGCATCATAGAACGAAACACATTATATAACTGAGATTTTGTTTTAAATTCGTACCAAATATCAATAACTGATCCATAATTTTTATAAATGTAATCAAGCGTATCTTTATTCATATCCGATAGAACCAAAGATCGAATTCGAGTTTTCTTTAATAAAACTTCTAACTTTTTAGAAAACACTTTCATGGTTTCTTCTTTATTGTACCCATTGGTGTCATATATTCGGCAGTGTCCATCTACATTTGAAGAACAAATGCATAAATCATAGAATATTGTTAAATCTTTTGGCAGTTCTTCCAACCATTGTTCAATATGAACAATTTGATCTGTTAACTCGTTGCATTTTCCTTCTATAAGCATTATCGAATCATAAGTAGATATGATTTTCTCATAATTATTGTTCGAAAGTTGGTTAAGATATATAATGGGCACAAATTCCATATTCTCCACTCCTAAACTATTTGCCCACACAAAATTGCTTCGTTACATCCTGTATGTTTTCAATAGTTTTAATGTCATTAATAATATTTATTGTATGTTTACAATCTTTTAATGCAATATTCGGAATATTATTATTAAGCAAATGAGTTAAGCTTTTGTTCAACTTTACGAAACCTTTCCGTTGCCGCTCATTGATTATGATTGAAGTCTGATAGGAATTCATTTGTTGCTCGATAATTAGAGCAATTTTATTTTTAAGATATTCAATAGTATTTAAATTATTTTTTGAAACAAATTGATATACATGCTTCTCCGCTACTTCTTTTTTAAACGATACTCCCATATGATTTTGAGACAACTTAATAATATCCTTTTCAATGTTGTCTAGCTCCAAATGATTTGTCAAAAAAATGACCATTGGTGAATTACGAATTAATTCTTTTGTTTTCTTTATTGCCAACTTCTCTGCCTTTGACACCGATTGTGTTATTCCGGCCGTATCAATTAATTTATATTGAATGTTATAGTTTAAATCATAAATTTTTGTCTCAACAGGATCCCGCGTTGTGCCCGATTCATCACACACAATTGCTTTTTCTTCTCCAATCAACAAATTAAATAATTGGGATTTTCCAACATTTGTTTTTCCAACAATAGGTATTGTATATCCATTTCTTAAATAACAAATATCGTCATATTTTTTTAGTTCCATATTAATTTCGTTAATAATCATCTGAATTATATTATTTTTTTCCAAAAAATTATCAGGATATAATCGAATATTCATGGTATAGTCAGCTACATTTATAAATATATTTTCAATGAATTTCGCATATTTTCCAGACATTACATCAACCGCTGAAAAATATTCAATATTGTTATCAGCGTTAATTAATTGTAAAGTAGCTTCTACTTTATCCAATGTCACCTTCTTGTTTTGGTAAGCACGATAAATAAACTCACCTTTTTCTGCAAGTCTGCAACCTTGTTGAATTGTGATACTTAGGATCTGCTTACAAGAGATATTGCCACCATGACATTGGATCTCAACCATATCTTCTCCCGTATAGCTTCTTGGTGCTTTCATATAGAAGCACAGAACTTCATCTATAAATTCACTATTCGTATCGATAATCCAGCCATGAAAAACCATTCTTTCATTATCTATGTATATATGTTCTTTCTTATTATTAACGAATATCTTATTCAAAATGCTATATGATTTATTACCCGATATACGGATTATTCCAATTCCACCAATACCAGATGGAGTTGAGATAGCAGCAATGGTATCATTATTTTGATCAACCGATTCAACAGGATATATTTGCATTATGAACCCCCAAATTATATTTCCCTATAATTTTTTCTAACAATTTAAACAGATAATCAGAGCCTCGAATAGCAGAAGCTGTAGTTGTAGTGCCAATGCTACCAGTTGTTGTTAATTGAGATATTTTTGATACTTGATATGGATTATAATCTGAAACGGGGGTATCAACTAAATTTTCCTTATAAACGACCTTTTCCGATAAGCTCATTAAAACTGACATCTCTTCTGCTCCAGCATGATGCCTCTCTTCATATTTAAAATCTTCAAATTCTCTTCCTATAATCCACCAATTAATTATTATAATTTTCAGTTTATTCTTAAAACGGTCAGCTAAACTATTTAAGCATTGAATATTACCACCATGCCCATTTACAACAAAAATATTTTTATAATTACCGTCTAAAAGGGAAGCGAAAATATCTGATAGAAAAGAAATATAAGAATTTTTATTGATGGAGATTGTTCCTCTATACTCTTTATGTATATCGCTGCATCCAAAATTTACACATGGCAGGTGAGGAATGCCCGTCTTCTCTGATAAAAGACGTGTTATGTATTCTGCAATATATGAATCTGTTCCATATGGTCCATGCGGACCATGTTGTTCAAATGAACCCACCGGAAGAAAAACAGATTCTATATTTTTCTCATCTTGATACATGATGGAATTCCATTCCGCCAGTTTAATTTTTTTATTCATCTATAATAACTCCATATTTTTTTAGCATATCAATTAATTCATCGGTATCTTCTTCAACTATTTGTCGATCGACATCGTACTCATTTAAAATAATCTTAACTATTTCATCGGGTCCTTTCCCTGCTTGAATATATCGAAAACTTTCTGCAGCTATATTGTTTAATGTAATACTTTCTCCTCCTTTAACAGCAATATCAATTCTTTTTTTTCTGTCAAGAATCGTTATATTTGGATTTAACCTTAAGCTTTCATTTTTTTGCATCTTGAATCACATTCTCCTTTATTTTTTATAGCCAGTATCGGACAACCTCCCTGACATTCGTTATAATAAATACATTTATTAGAAGATGACGGAACGACTTGAAAATATGTAACAGATTTTTTTCGAATATCTTGATATGCAGAACGAATATCAAAATCGTAATCTCTGATATTTCCAAACGAAAGCTTAGGTTCATAAGGGCAAGCTAAAATGTTTCCATTTGGCTCAATAACCATTATTTTTCCTTGTTTTGCAGTACAGGGAGTTATTTCATTTTCGCCTGTATATAAAAAGCTAAAATGAAATTGATCTAAAATCGGTATTTTACTTTTTTCCCTAGCAATCCTGATATTTTCGTAGATAGTTTCCATATATGGTGATATATCCAATTGCTGATAATTCTCATTGCCGTTTCCAAATGGAAGTATTTCTCCTAATACTACTTTATCGAAACCATATTGATTAGCAAACTCAGGTATATTTACAATCTCAGGTATGTTTTGAGGAGTAACAAGAAAAATCATCATAAGATCGATTTGTTTGAGAAACTCCGAAGAATGAAGTTCACTTAAAACTTTTATCAAACGTTCGTATGTATTCGCTCCACGGATAAATTCATAACTTGGTTTTGTGATACCATCCACACTTATCTGCATATAAAAGATATTGTCAAATTTTACAAGTTTTTCTAAAATATCATTATTAAGTAGTAAACCGTTAGTACTAAGGTCAACATTTACATTACACGAATAAGCATATTCTAATATTTCAATAATATCATCTCGCATAAACGGTTCTCCACCCGTCAGACTTATTTGCTTTGAGAGGACGCTATCCCGTACGTTTCCAATAATCTTCTTGATCTCATCTGTTTTTAGATCCTTTTGATCGTTGTGATTACTTCCACGAAAGCAATGTTTACAAGATAAGTTGCAGTCATCGGTAATCGACAAATATAATCTATTTAACGTATTAGAAGAACACATTTAATATCTCCTCAAAAAAATTTAATATCTGCAAAACAATAATTATCCAATTCAGGGCATAAGGAGTTTCCATAATATTTACAATTATTACAATCTGGTATCTTTTTGTTTACCAGTGCGTCTTTTATTTTTGTTTCAATGTCTTGATCAAAAATATTGCCAATTGTTGAAACTCCCACACTGAAGTAAGCATGGGAATCTTCATAAAGATTTATACTGCCATCCTGCTTTAATTCCAGATAGCACGCACCAGCAGCACAGGGTAAATTATCATTAGCTATCTTAGCAATACCATGATATTGATTGGCTTTATCCTGAAAAATCTTTTTAGCTTTCCTCTTATCGTTATCATCCGGCAAATAGTCAGTTAAGTCTATGCCCCGTCCTTTATCAATCAACAAATAGGAATGCACTGCTTTAACATCAAGTTCTTTTGCTAAATCGATAATATTAGGCAAGTCGTCAACATTATATTTGCTGATTGTGACAGCTATAGTAATAGGTAATCCATATTCAATGCCTTTTTTTATCCCTTTTATTATTTTCTTATATGTAGAATCTCCCCGAATGAAATCGTTTACTTCTTCATTCGAACCATCTAAACTAATACGCACTTCAAAAAATTCACACTGTTTGTATATTAAAGCAGACTCATCATTTATGTTTGTTCCATTTGTATGAATTTTCAAAGTATACCCTTGATTATGCAAAGATAATGCAATTTCGCCAAATTCTTCCTTTTCAGTTGGCTCAGCTCCCCCGAAACTCACCATTGAAAACCCCATATTTCTTAACTTTTGGAAAGCATCAATTGTCTCTTGTAACGTTAATTCATTTTTATAACTGATAACACCTTTTGATCTTAAACTGGCCAAATAACAATGGTTGCACCTCATATTGCACTTTTGTGTCGTATAAAACTGAACGAATGGCATAGTCATAATAGTTTCATCATCCTTCCTTGTAAAATGTAAGAATTATAAATATTTTCCGAACTCACATAGGGTTATACAATGGGGGCCTTGACAGTTTTTACATACATTATTAAACCTCTTTGACAAATCAATGATATTAATATTGGAGTTTTTGTCTAACAGGCTTCCAACCGAAGCATCTTGCCTATAAAAACAAGGTAGTAACGTAAGATCCTGATGTATAACAAAAAAATTAACTCCTGCCAGACATTTATCATATTGAATCGGTTGCCCTGCCAAATAAGTTATAAGTTTTTTTGAATAGTTTTCATTACTACTGCTTTTTCCCCATTTCAATATCAACATTTGTAAATATTCCAACTCTTCATTTTTAATGTTTTTCAAGGAATGAACACTATTACCGGTTCGATTTTCATCTAGAACAACCGGTTGTACATTAAAGTTAACGTTTAAATTATCACAAAAATCTATACATTTCTCAAAATAATGATAGTTGAATCCTGTGAGCGTAAAATTTAATCGTATACGACCCGGAAATTTTTTTAGTTCTTTAATTAATGAGTTCATATATTGAAAATAGGAATTAATATCAGTATGTTGATCGATATGCAAAGAAATAGCGAAACAAGATATCTGATTAAGCATATCTTTATCACTAAGAAATTGTGCAAGTGCCATTCCATTGGTAACGAGAGTAATCTTTAACTCTTTTTTATGGGAATAACTAATAATATCTACTATGTCCTTCCTAACTAATGGCTCACCGCCAGTCAGTGAAACGCTATCGCATTTCATTTTATGTAAAAAATCCAAGCATTTTTTAATCTCATCAAGTGATGGCTCACAATTGGATGCTTCTAAAACTCCTACATGATAATAACAATATTCGCATTGTTTATTGCACCTATTGGTTAAAGATAAAAAACAACGCATTAATATCCCTCTCTAAGGTCCAAATCAGCGATACAAAATGTATGCATATTTTTGCACATGATCGGATCTTTATAATAGGCACATTGACTGCAATCCACTATATTATAATCGTTGGGTGAATAAACCTCTTGGTAAATGTCTAAAAACCTTTTCTCATTCAGGGAACCGATAATTTTCTTTTCTTCTGAATTATCCGGGAAATGTAAATAACACTTTCCATCAAAAGTGACGCTAAAATAACATGTCCCTGTATCACAAGGTACTGTACATACTGGCTTTTTCTGATATTTTTTTATCTCGTTTTTAACCCATGTGTTTTCATCATCGCTTAGTGTAAACTCTATAAATTCTTTTCCACGGCCCTGTGGCAAAAAAGGAAAGAAATGCATTACTTCTATTCCAAGCTTGAGGAAATATTGTATTATTTCATTTATTTCTTTAAAGTTTAATCGGCTAATTACAGTTCCTGTTGTTACGGTTAATCCCCTTTTTTTTAATTCTTTTATAGTATTGACAGCCTTGTCAAATGTCCCATTCCCACGAAAATAATCATGCTTTGAATTGTAATAATAATCCAAACTAATTCTTGTTTCAAATAGTGACGAGTCAGCAAATTTATCATATGACTGTTCTTTCAATGCCGTGCCGTTTGTATTTACTTTGAGATATAAAGAACTTTTATATTTGGGAATAGATATCACCTCAAAAAAATCCTTCCAAACCGTTGCTTCTCCTCCAATAAAGCTGACAACAGAATCCTTATTAATTTTTTCAATATCCTCTAGTAAGTCGATAACTTGTTCAGATTTCAACTGAGTAATTCCGCCTGCGCAAGCGTCCGTATAGCAATGAATACATTTTTGGTTACAAGCGTTTGTTAATTTGCAGAGAATAAAAGGTTTACTTGAAAAATTATACAATGTAATTACTCCTTTATCATTTATTTCTATCTAAAACCATTTGAATGACATTTACTACATCCGTAAATTCATCGAAATTTAATTGTTGTTGTGAATCGCTTAATGCATTTTTCGGATCTGGATGAATTTCGACCATAATACCATTACATAATGGCACCAAACATTTTGCAACTAATTTGATAATATCTTTTCGCCCCAATGAATGACTTAAATCGGCAATAACAGAGAGCGATGTTTCATTTTTTATTGTAGCAATACCAGCTATATCCAACATATTTCTTATTCCATTTTCAAATGTCCGAATTCCTCTTTCACATAAGATAATTCTTTCATTGCCCTCATATGCTAAATATTCCGCTGCATATAAAAATTCTTGTAGTGTTGCCATCATACCTCTCTTCAACAATACTGGATGATTTGATTTTCCCACCTCCTTCAATAAAGAATAATTCTGCATATTTCTTGAACCAATTTGAATGATATCCGTGTATCGCATTCCAAGTTCAACATCTCTAGGATCTAAGATCTCTGTTACTGTGAGTAAATTATAACACTTTCTAACATCATCAAGAATCTTTAAGCCATCCAACCCTAACCCTTGAAAATCATAGGGTGAGGTTCTAGGTTTATAAGCTCCACCTCTTAAAAAAACAACCGCATTCTTTTTTAGAATTTTTGCAACTGATTCCATTTGCTCTTTACTTTCGATAGCGCATGGTCCCGCAATTATATTAAAATCATTATCTAATCCAAACAATTCTCTTAAAGTTTTAAAACAGATTGTCTTAACCATCATCTCATGTTCAACCATATCTCATCACCTAACCTTAGCGTCGATATTTAATATTTTGTAAGATCCTTTTACAACTAGAGATTAATATCAATAATGTGGGTAATGATCAGTACAAAAAAACACTTGATCTTATTAAAACGAGATATACATATTATCTAATAAATCGAAGAAATTTACTACTTATATGATAGGGATTATATTTTTCTTCATCATTTCAATCGAAACTTCTATTAGTACATCCATGTTTATCAACGCTTATATTTTTATTGCTATGAGGTTCTTTTAAATAAAATGCGATCTTCCCTAAAAACCAGCTTGATGCTTCAATACATTTATTATCATTGCACATTTTATATAGTGTTTTATCTGACTTATTATACATTAATACATTCCGCCGCCCATGCCACCGCCCATAGCGGGGTTGGGAGCTGCATTTTCTTCCTTCTTGTCTGCAACAAGAGCTTCAGTGGTAAGAATCATAGCGGCTACGCTTGCTGCGTTCTGTAAAGCACAGCGTGTAACCTTTGTCGGGTCAACGATTCCGCTCTGAATCATGTCAACAAACTTCTCGTTGTAAGCATCAAAACCTATACCTGCTTTTTCCTTCTTGACTCTCTCAACAACTACACTGCCTTCAAAGCCTGCATTCTCTGCGATCTGTCTTATAGGCTCTTCAAGCGCTCTGAGAACGATTTTAACACCGGTCTTCTCGTCACCTTCTGTGGTCTTTAAGAGCTTTGCAACAGCAGGAATAGTATCTGCAAGGGCTACACCACCACCTGCAACTATGCCCTCTTCAACAGCGGCACGTGTTGCGTTGAGAGCGTCCTCAATGCGGTGCTTCTTCTCTTTCATCTCTGTCTCGGTAGCTGCACCGACCTTGATAACAGCTACACCGCCGGAGAGCTTTGCAAGTCTTTCCTGAAGTTTCTCTCTGTCAAAGTCACTTGTGGTAACTTCGATAGCAGCTTTAATCTGATTGATGCGAGCTTTGATCTCGCTTGACTCACCTGCACCACCGACAATGATTGTATTTTCTTTTGTAACCTTAACCTGTCTTGCTCTGCCTAACATGTCAATTGTAGCTTCTTTGAGTTCAAGACCTAGTTCGGTGGAAATAACCTCACCGCCAGTAAGGATAGCGATGTCCTTGAGCATATCCTTGCGTCTGTCGCCAAAGCCAGGAGCTTTAACAGCAACGCAGGTGAAGGTTCCTCTTAATTTATTAACAATAAGAGTGGAGAGAGCTTCAGCCTCAACATCCTCAGCGATTATAACAAGCTTCTTGCTGCTCTGAACGATCTTCTCGAGAAGAGGAAGAATTTCTTGTATATTGGAAATCTTTTTATCTGTAATAAGGATGAGAGCGTCGTCAATAACCGCTTCCATCTTATCTGTATCCGTAACCATGTAAGGGGTGATATAGCCTCTGTCAAACTGCATTCCTTCAACAACTTCGCAATAGGTTTCTGCGGTCTTGGATTCCTCAACAGTGATAACGCCGTCGGAGGTAACCTTATCCATTGCATCAGCAATTAATTTTCCTATAACCTCGTCGCTTGCAGAAATCGTACCTACACGTGCAATATCCTCGCTTCCATTGATGACCTTGGATGAAGCTATAAGAGCTTCTACAGCAGCGTCAACAGCCTTGGAAATACCCTTCTTAATAATCATCGGGTTTGCGCCGGCTGCAACATTCTTCATACCCTCACGGATTAGTGCTTGTGCAAGCAATGTTGCTGTGGTTGTACCGTCACCTGCGGAGTCGTTTGTCTTGGTAGCGACTTCTCTTACAAGAGAAGCACCCATATTCTCGAAAGCGTCTTCGAGTTCTATTTCTTTCGCAATGGTTACACCATCATTTGTGATAAGAGGTGAACCGAATTTTTTATCAAGTACGACATTTCTGCCTTTTGGTCCCAATGTAATTTTAACAGTATTCGCAAGAGTATCGATACCTCTCATAAGAGCTTCTCTTGCTTCTATACCCTGTTTTAATTCTTTTGCCATATTAGTCAATCCTCTCTTTAATGATTATTCAACAACTGCTAAAATGTCATTTTGTTTAACAACAATGAATTCCACACCATCAAGCTTAATCTCGGTACCGGAATATTTGCTTGTTATAACCTTATCACCTTTTTTAACGGTCATAACAATGTCCTTGCCGTCAACCACTCCACCCGGGCCTACTTCAACAACCTCGGCAACCTGCGGCTTCTCTTTTGCGGAACCTGTTAGTATAATTCCGCTTTTTGTTGTCTCTTCTGCTTCTACCATTTTGATAATTACTCTGTCAGCCAAAGGCTTCAGTTTCATTGGAATTTCCTCCATTTATTACAAATAAATATTTATTTCGACATATTTGATACTAATCTGTTCTTATTTTTATTTAATAAGCTAAGCAAAATTAGAAAGTCTTCTTTCAAAGATATTTCTAGAGTTTTATTTATTGTATATGCATCTATTGTTTCGATAATTAATTTAATATCGTTAATACAATCATTAACATAAGTAACTTTATCATCATTATTGAATTTAGAAAAATCCAACATTTCCGTTTTAGTTATTAACGCTAAACAATGATTTCTGATATTTTCTAAACAATTAGTGCCTGATAAATTTAAGTATGAATTAGCATTCGATATCTTTATTAAAATATCATTTATACCCACAGTAATTATTTTATCTGTTTTATATGCTTGAACAGATTTTTGTTTGAATACTCCTTTTTTTAATATATGTTCATAATTATCTATATAATTTAAAGCAAATAAAGATATTCCGTTTGTATTTTTATTTCTAGAAGTTTTTATTTGATTTAATACATCCAATTCAGGAATATCGTCAAATGCTTTTAATCCTATTGAATAAAATACATTATCTTTACATATTTTTATAAACGAATCTGCACTTTTTTCAACATATGAACAATTTTCGGCATAGGACATCGAAAAAGCTTCATCAATCCAACCATTCTTAACCCATTCAGACAAATTTTGAAAAATAGTTTTTGGTGCAATATCAACGTTAGAATAACATGCGCATGAAATCCATTTATTATGATTTACTCTTTTAACTAAATTGTGTACTTCTTCAACAAAACTATTAATTATATCTTCTCTGAATTTGCACCATTCTTTATGCATCTCATCAGATTCATTTAGAGAACGCACATCAACATATGTATTATATTTATATTGGAAACCACGGATTATATCTTTATTATAACCATAATCATATTTTCCATAATTTAAATCAGGAAAGCGAATATAATCAAGGTGTATTCCATCAACACTATATTTTAATAATATTTCTTTATATAAATCTAATAAAAAATCTCTACAGTAATTATCATATGGATTCAGAAAAACGTATTTACCATATACAGTTTGATTGTAATAATTATTATTTTTATCTAAAAGGTATCTATCCTCCATCTTATTAATTAAATTGTTTTTATTAACTAGAGCAGATTCAACTGTGCCTATAAAAAAATTTTCTACCCAGGCATGAATTTCTATATTATATTCATGTCCTATTCGACAAAATGCTTCAAGTGCATCAAAATTACTATTATGCCACTCTTGATGCTCAATAAGGGGATTATCTGAATATCCTATAAACTTACCATCATACCATGTTTCCAAATATATACAATTAATATTTAATGATGATACTTTTTCAATTACTTTTCTTACTGCAATATCACTTTTTTCATTGCTTCTATACCATACAGCACGGTTTTCTATAACTTTATTAGGAATAAGCATATATTCAATGTTTTTAATTTGATCATTAATTACTTTGGATAATTGCAACGATGTTTCGTTTTCATTAATTTCTAATGATGATTTACAGTCATTTACTATTATTTGTAATTCATCTATTTTATTCTGTATTTCTTGATAATTAAAATAAAAATATTTATTCTTAGATATTTCAAACTTATCTTTAATATTTTCAAATGACAAAAAAGTGTTATGTATTCTTAGTTTCGGTGTTTCTAAAATTAATATTTTATTTTCACTTTTACAAATAAATACATCAGCATTTGGTATATACATTGACTTTAAAGTTTTGCATGCTCTTCCATTACTTGATAAAACATATCCCCCCTGGGGAATAACAGTATCTCCACTTATGTTATCGCCTATTATTTTATTATCTTTATCTATAATAATTTCATAATTATCCGACTGCGTTTCCTTTAACGCTTTTTTACAACTATATATTATTAATTCATCTTCATTGCATGTAATATCTATTCCATCATATTTAATGGACTTTATATTATAATCATATTTGTTTTTATACTTAAATTGACATTCATCTAATATAGTACTTAAGTTTTTGTATTTACTTAATATATCATTGCTTAAAATAAGAGTTTCTGATTTATATAATTTATTTATAAAATTGTTTATATAAACATTGTAATCTTTTATTAATGAATAAACATCTGATTTATGATTAACACAAATCCTTCCTAAACATCCTTTATTTAAATTACTAATTGTTAAATCATTTTTATTTATTAATTGATATTTGTAACCTTCCTTATTAATCATATCTATAGTATAATCATTAAAAATTCCTTCAGGATAAGCATAACAGACAAAGTTCTTATCTAATTTAATATTATTTATTGATTGCGTAGAATCATTGATGTTTATTGAAAATTCTTCATAACTCATATAAGCATTTGGTTTATGCCATTTTCCATGTGAATGTATTTTAATTAATCCGCTTTGTTCCATTTCTATAGCTTGTCCATTACTAAAATGAGGTATAAGGTTCGGGAAATCCGGATGAGTATTTAAACCGATAAAATCCGTAACAATAAATATTTCAGCATAAACATTATATTTTTTTAAAATCGGAAAAGCTATTTCATAGTTACTAAGATATCCATCATCTATCGTAATAATAAATGGTTTTTCGGGTAATTCTTTTACACCTATTTCGTATTTATAAAAATCTTCAAGTGATATAGATTTATAGCCATGTTCAATAAGTATACTAATATCTTCTTCGAATTTCATAGCAGTTGTTCTATTTTCCATATTAGCTGTTTCTTCATTCACAAAATGATGATATAATAATATGGGACATTGGATAATTTTCTTTATTTTTTTATTTATTTTCATTTCATAATTATTATAAAAATAAGATTCAAATCCATATAAAATATTTTTTGATATCTTTTGTATTAAGTTTGATATAAGATTTTCTTCTTTTAGTAATATACTTATTAAATAATTTTGTATTTTATCAATATTATTATTATTTCTTGTTTCTAAATATTTAGATGCTAAACTTTTACATATTTCGAGTTCTTTAATTGTTAAATCTAGTTTGGAATATACATTATTATTTATATTTAACGAATATAGATTATTTAAATATTCCAAGCGCCACTTAAATACATTATGAAATTCAATAAGTTTATTAAAATTATACGGAAAACTATGAATCATTGTTGTAACATCAAAAGTGCCATTTTTAATTTTAACAAGCATTTCTAAGAATCCGTCATAAACCGAACAAATCCCTTCCCTAAAAGATGAATTGAAGTTTTCACAATTCTTATCATATTTTATCCGAGATAATTGTCTTTTTAAATGATTTAGAAATAAATTAAGATCTGGCTCAATATTACAATCCTTGCGTACTTCAAATATAGATATCGGATAAATTACTTGTCTATTAAATATAGTTTTTTCTAACTCTTTAAGATCTATAACTTTACGTACAAGAAATGCTTCGGCTATAACTTTCATTAGATATGTTGAGCATCCAGTTCCAATTCCTGCTATATAAAAAATCTGTTCTTCCATATCATATCCATAAATTAATATCTGCCCAATATTTATATTTATTGATTTTGATAAATCACAATCAATCATTATATATTTATCATTATTAATTTGTTCTATAATAAAATCTATTATATTATCATATGTTAAATCAAGTATATTTCTGGTATAAGAATTTAATACAGATTCATAATGTTGTAAAACTTGATACTTATCTCCATATTCACCATAATTAACATCAAAATTATCATTGATATATAAAATGTCAAGATGATTAACATACCAATTAATTAGATGTGGATATGCATCTATTATAGCTGATCTTAAATATGTCCAACATTCTGATGTGATTTTTGGATTTAAATTGATTGGTAATATATTTTTCATTATTTTACCTTTCCAATACATTTACTAAATTATATGTTTTAATAATTATATAATTAAATTTGTTAAAACTATCAAAATAAAAATAATTGTGCTATTCTTGTATATGAGGTTATATTCGAATATTTTTTTGGAAGCATACTTTTTCTTTCAAAACTTTCTTCTAATAATTAATTCTTTATATAATTTAAGTATTAAGTATGTCTTTGTATTTAATATTATTTATACCAATAGAATTTTGCAAATAATTATCTACTAAACTTATAGCTTCATTTATAAAAATCTTATCATTAACTTTAGAACATAAATAGTAATAAATACAGCATGATGAATCATTATTATATATATTAACAACTTCGATATAGCCAATAACTCCATTACTATATTCAATTGCCCATATATATGTATCTTCTGACAAATATGAATCGATTATATTCCTAATTCTTTCAAATGTTATTTCCCAGTTCATATGAAGTGAATATTTAGGAAAAAATACATGGCCCATTTCATTTGACCAGTTACAATACATATCACCTACATCATTCATATTAAATGGTCTTAATAACATTTTTCCGTTTGATAAAATTTTAGTTTTATTATTCGCTAACATTACTAATACCTCCAATTTGCATTTATTAATTTATATTCATGTTGTTGGTTTAAATCTTTTTATATTATACTCTATTTATATTTGAATTACAACAATTAGTTTAATATAAATATTACCAAACATTTTATTATTATTTTGTCTATATTTAATAACTCTATTTCATTATTCTACTTTATTCGACTTAAATAATCTATTGAATTCATCAATTTTAATTAATATAATCCAAAATTCGATATAAAATTTTACACAAAAAACTGCACCTTAATTACTTATGTTTACACTACATAAATAATTAGGTGCAGTTATTAATATCAATCTCACTTAACATAATAATATGTTAAAATTCAATTTGTCCATAAAACAATACGCATTTATATCCAGAACATGCTTGAACTAATATTATTTCCTGTAATTCTTTTTCGCTTATTGTTATAACGGTAGGTTTAGACCATTTTTTCATAAATTTACACCTCCTTCCAAGGCGAACCGTTTAATAAACTCCGAGTAGATTTCTAGAAATTCACTATTAATTTTGTAAAACACCGTCCTTCCTTCATTGCGTGTACTTAAGATTTTAGCTTCATAAAGCATGCTTAAATGGTAATACATTGCTGTAAGTCCCATATTAAATTCTCTTGCAATATCAGAGGTAGTAATTTCGCCTATTTCTTTTATAAAATTTAACATAATTATACGAAATTCATCAGAAAGAGCTTTCGAAACTTTACTTATGTTAACATTATTTTTGAATTTGTTAATATAATCTAAGTTATTAATCGAATCGTAACCTATTACAATAAAGTCTTTATTTTGATTATTTAAAAAAGCATAGAATTTATCTTGAAGTAATGAAACAGAATAATAATAAGTATTCATATATTCTGAACTTAAATCAATTTCCTTGCATAAATTCAATTGTATTAGATCATTTAACATTGAATTTTTAATTTCATCTATCTTATTAGAATTTTCGGAATAATAATTTTTTATAAGCTCATGTTTTTCTTTTAACTCATTAATTAAAATATCTGAATATTGATTCCTGTTATAATTAAAATGTAATATTTGAAGTCTAATTCTATCGGGTATATCAATTTTTAATGACAATTCATAAATATAATCAGCAGAATAAACATCTCGAATTTCAAAGGAATCTTTATCTAAATAGTATTTTAATATTTCGACAAATAAATCCATGGAACGAATTCTTTCGCACATATTTGTAAAAAAATCTGGATCAGTAAAATCATTATAAAATGAAGTAAAAAAATGCTCTGTCATAAAAGTTGATTTATTATTTAATTTATAAAAAAACATATATAATTTATCGTTTATTTGCGAACCATTTAATACCGTTTTCCATAATAACTCAAATTCTCTTGAATTACCATTAAGTATTTTTTTATCATAATCTTCTTTGTTAAAATTGTATATAAATAGCTTAAATAAGTCATATATTTCACCAGGTGTTTTTATATATTTCATAACATTAATACACCCCTTTTTATTATTATATAATTTTATTATATCTAAAAATTTAAAATTGTCAATACATTGATGCATTATTTTGTTAAAAATGTCGATTTTTGCAAGTTTAATTTCAATATCCTATTGCAATTGAAAAAAATATGTGTTATAATCCATTTAATTTAAAAATAATGTCATAAGGTGTAGAAGATGTTAAGTATTTATTTACTGAAACCATGTTCATATAAATATATAAAGATAAATACAAATTGCATTGAAATTCACAGTATGATTGGCAATTTGTACGGTAAATATACTTATACAGATATACAGGATGATGTTTCTTGTTTTGAAATCAATGTCGAAAAATATAATGATGATAAATATTATGTTGTTTATTACGATAAAAAGAAACAAACAAATAATCCTCTACAGGAAATAGTAAATATCATTTTTGAAAACGCATCTATAAATGAAAACATTTTTGCTCTACACTCAGGATGTGTTTATTATAATAATCATTCATATTTATTTGCTGCTTCTACAAGTTCAGGTAAAACTACGCTTACAGCTTTTCTTACTTTAAAAGGTTTAAATTATGCAACAGATGATTGTACATATATAGATATGAAGAACTTCGATTTTTATCCTTACCAAGTGCCTATTCATTTAAGAGCAGGAGGGATGCAGGTACTTAAAGAATACGATACTGAACCTCCAATATCCACAATTATAAATACACCTACCATACAGAGATTTATTTTTAATCCAGATAACTTATCACCTGATGTAATGAAACTAGGATACATTTTTTTTATTGAACGGACTGATGAAAAAAATGAAGTCGTTGATATACCTACATCAAAAGCTTTAGTGCTACTTATGAAGAATGCCGCAACAACATATAAAGTAAGTTCAAAATATATATCATTTTTGAGTAAGTTATCATCAAAATGTAAGATACTAAGGTATTCAGATATGAATTTTGTTTTGGATTATATAAAGGAATTATCTTATGAATAACAAAATAATGTTCAGCATTTTAAAGCATAAAACAGAGTCCCAAAACTCGTTTCAAATAACAGTAGTCGGAAACAGTATGTTTCCTGTATTAAAGGACGGAGATAAAGTATTAATAAAGAAAGCGAAAGAATATGAAGTAGGTTCGGTGATTGTTTTTAAGTATAACGATGAAGGTTTGTTAATACATAGAATCCTTGAAATAAAAGACGGTAAATATTACTGTAAAGGTGATAATTGTTATAGGTTAGAGGAAGTAGGTAAAAATGACATTATAGGAAAAGTGCTTGATATTCCTAGTGTTGATATTGATTTTATAAATATGTCTTTAGAGGTTAATAAAGAGTTTGTCAGAAATGACTATGATTATTTTAAAACAATAGAAAGTAATATTTATAAAAAATATAAACAAAAATATTTAAAGGAGACGACAAATAATGAGTTTAGTAAAGAATAACAAGTTTGATTTTATTGAAATCGACAATGATAATTATGCTATTTTTGATCCCGATACCGGAAACACACATATTATTGAAGCAAGCGGAGCTGATATTTTAAAGCAAATTGATGGTATAAACGAAAAGGAAGATATAATAAAGAATCTTAAACAATTATACGATATAACTTCAAATGAAATATCAGATGATGTGACTGATTTCATTAACTCACTCATCGAAAAAAAGATAGTTATTGAATCATGAATATCAAAATTAACTCAGCTTATATCGAAATAATAAATATATGCAATCTTAACTGTAATACTTGTTATAACCGATCAGGGCTAAACAACATAAGAAAAGAAATATCATATGGTCAATTTGATCTAATAATAAATAGATTGTTAGAATTGGGTTGTACCGAAATAGTTTTTTCTGGTGGCGAACCTTTTCTTCACAGCGAAATTGATAAGATTGCTTTATTAACTGAGAAATATCCAAGCTTAAGATTTTGTATTATAACAAACGGGACTATCTTTAATGAAAATATTATCAATACATATATAAATACTGATAATTTATCGTTTCAGATAAGCCTTGACGGTTCATGTGAAGAAATAAATAAAAAAACAAGAGGAACTAATAATTTCGGTAAAACAGTTAAATTAATAGATGAGTTAAGAAAACATAAGAAAAAAATGACCCTAAAGATGGTTATTTCACAGCTTAATATATCAGATGTAGAAAACTTTTATCTTTTTTCTTTAAATAAAGGAATAAAACCTAGTTATGCTTTTATTAGCCGTGCCGGAAACGGTGAAAAAGATTGGGAACAAAAATGCTTAACAGCAACACAAAAACTATCTGTTATTAAATTAATTGATAAATTAAATAAGGAGTATAAACTAAAAGTTTTTCCTCCCTTGTGTACTTCAAATTGTCCTCTTGACGATACTGAGTCTGAAATGCAAATATCTATAAAAGTCGATGGTTCAATTTTACCATGTCAGCTATTATATGATAGTAAATATAGTATAGGTAATATATTTAATTTTTCATTAGATGAATTCGAATCAAACTTGTTGAAGATTGCAGCAATAAATCTCGAAAGAAAAAATATCGATTATGGTTGTTCGAAATGCATAATCAGAAGTCATTGTAAAAAAGGCTGTATGGCGGTTGCATATTTTATATCAAATGACCCGCTTGGTAATGATGGCGATTGTGAATTCAGAAAGTTACAATTCATAGGATATGATTTGAAAAATCAATTAAAGAAGGTAGAAGTATATGATTAACGGTACTCTAGACCAAATTAATAAAGTAATCAAGCAAAATATTAAAGATGAAAACCTTGAAAAAGATTCTACTTTCTTTGGGCTTCAATATTTCTTAACTAAAGAAAGTAATAATGAAAACTCAACCTCCAAATTAATACAAAAACATAGGCAGATTGAAATAAAAGAAGAAATAAAGAGGCTCTTCAAGATTGCCGAATCACTGGATATAGAGATTATTTTATTTAAAGGTATTGCTGAAGCTTACGACCTTTATTCCAATCCGAATGAACGTCCGTCAAATGATATTGATATACTTATTCGGCCATGTGATGTAGTCAGATTTAGTAATGCTTGTAAATCATTAGAATATAAATATGGAGAAAAAGAAATAACTCCTGAACTTATTAAAAAAGACTTAAGTTACAAGAGTCATCATCATATTGATAAATTCCTAAAAAAAGATAAAATATTGAACATATACTTAGAGCTGCATGTGGCAGTTAGTGCAAGTTGGTTTTCTATTCAAACAAGCACCGGTAATAATTTTATTGAAACTGTTTTTTTACATAAAAAGCCTTTCTTGTTAGACAATAAAACTATATATGTTTGTGATGTATATGATAGATTCATTTTTGCGTTACAACACGCAGCAAGACATACTTTCGACAGCATTGGATCTAATTGGTATTACAGTAAACAATCTTTTATTGAATATAATCTTAAGACATTGGTTGATGGATTACTAATTTTAGAGAAATATCGTGAAGATATAAATGAAGATATATTATATGAACGAATAGAATTATATGGATTTTCTGAAGATATTCTGTTCGCGAATAAAATGTCAAAAGAGTTATTAGGTATTACTCCTTTGAATGATGAAATATTGGAAGTTATTCAAAAATACGATTGTAACTTTTGGAAAGACCAAATTTACAGAAATATTAGAACAATATATTCCTGCAAGGATCTATGTTCTAAAAATTTAAGTGATATTAATAAAGAAGTAATAAAGAAATGTTTAGAGAATAATTCGCAATATTTATGTGAGTACAGTAAAGGCAATTTTAAAATATTAATGGACGAAAAATCAAATTCTTTAACCAAAAAACGTTTTGGTACAATATGCAGAAGTGCTTTGACACCTAAAAATGATTATAATGGCAAAATAGCAATGCGATATGATGAACAGAAGTTATATATAGAGTTTGATATTAATGATCCTATTGTCATGGTGGGCGGAGCCGGAAGAGAAAACAAGTGGACAGAAAGTATTAATATAATTATATATAATCCAAATTTCGATACTGATAAAAGTGGAATTACAACCGGTATATTTGTTTCACCATATATAAATGATAAAGGTGAATATGGAATAGATTCTATGTATATTGGAGAATGGCAAGACACAAGAGCTTACACACCTTTTCCACTAAACGAGCAGGATGCTTCATTTAAAATAACAGAATCGGGATACTTGATTTCATTACAATTATCATGGGAAAAACTTGGTATAAATTACTCCAACTTGAATTACCTCGGTATGGATTTCGTGTTAAATAATGTTGATACGAATGATTCCGATCTTGATGCAGTCTTATGTTGGTCTAATCCTACGTATGACTATTATAATCCCACAACATTCGGAATGGTTAGATTTATTAAAAATTGATTTACTATCTACTTTTCATTATAACTCCCTAAGGAAAACCCCACAAAATCTCTATGGGGTTTTCTTTAGTTTATAAAATTTTAAAAATTATATATGAATTATTTTATCAATAATAACATACCTCCCATTAAAAATTAAGAAAATTCATTAAAAAGATACTCAATTCAGATATTTATCGCATTCATCACTATGACAAATATAACATTAATTTTATAACCATACGTTTATTAAGTCAAGTATAAGCATCTTATCTGTCATACCATTTTGCCTGTGTTGAATATAACCTTGTATATTCACCATTATTTGATAATAACTTTTCATGAGAGCCGTCTTCAACAATTTCACCGTCTTTGAAAACAACGACTCTATCGGCAAGTGAAGCGACACTTATTCTGTGTGTAACCATGATGACAGTCTTTCCTTCTGTCATTGCTATGTATTTTCTGAAAATTTCGGATTCGGCAAACGGGTCTAAATTACTGGTAGGTTCATCAAGAACAATAAAATCACGGTCTCTGTAATAAGCACGAGCGATAGCAATTTTCTGCCACTGGCCACCGGATAAATCAGTTCCACCAATATCTTTACCAAGTAACGTATCTTTTTCTGCTCCTTCAAAACCGGAAAATTTAAGGGCTTTGTCTATCTGACTTTCGTTTCGTTCTCTCTTCACTTCGCCGAAAAAAACATTGTCACCGATTGTAAATGTGTTAAATCTGGCTGGTTCCTGAAAAACATATGATAAAGAATCATATTTTTCTGAAAAATTAATATATTTCACATCAATTCCATTTATCAGGACTTCTCCGCTTGACGGTTCAAGCATTCCTATTAATAATTTTATGAACGTTGTTTTACCTGCACCATTTTCACCGACAAACGCAACTTTTTCACCTTTATTTATTGTAAAATTTACGTTTCTTATTCTGTATTCATCAGTCAGAGGATAACGGTAACATATATTCATAGCTTCCAATGTATTCACGATGGTCGGTGTTTCTTTTTTCATAACATCTTTTAACATCTGTTCTTTTAAATCTATAAGCTCGAAAAACTGTGCCGATTCGTTTTTCTTAGATACAAAGTTTGCGACTGAGTTGAATAATTGGGATGTGCTGTTCAAGAGAGTTCCATTCAATGACAAGACCGCACCCAGTGCACCGACCGATAGTTTACCCTGCGTCATTAGAATAATCGCGAAAACGTTCGCTGTAATACTTGCAATATTTGATACAAAGCCGCTTGCCATTCCGAGAAAAAACACATTCTGCTGGTTTTTCTTTTCTTTCACCACATAATCATCCGCTAATACTTTCCACTTTGTAAAAAAGAAATCAAATAGATTCAATGCTTTTACTTCTTTTGCTGAACTGCCAAGCAGCACTCGTTGATAATAATCAGCTTCACGCAGGATCTTCCCGTTATCACGCGAAAACTTAAATTTTAATTTGTTTCCTACATAAGTTGTGTAAAGAGTTGGTATCGGTGCTACCAGCACTATATAGCATAATATCGGATTAAAAATATACAAAGAAGCGGCAACCATTATAACAGAGATAATTTTCGCAATAATAATATACCCTTCGATAATAACTCCTCTTTGAAGAGAACTCCATTCACCACCCATTGAATCAAAACTGCGATTTATAATATCGTTGATTTTCGGTACTTCCATATAATCGGGGTACAACATCGATATTTTTTTGAATAACTTCGCTTGAAATTTTTCCTGTAAGCGATGATCCTGAACTTTACTTATTCGCTCAATATCTTCTCCTCCATAAAGATAACGATTTAAAAGATTAATGATAAAACCAATAACCAAATATATCACCGCAAGGCTGATAAGTGAAATTAATTGAAGTGATGAAATCTCTATTTTACCAGAATAACCGTTTGCGGTGTCGATATATCTTCCCCAGATAAATGCCGTTACCGGTTGTAATATACTTAATATTATCGCTAGACCTAAAAAAATACCGCACATTAATTTCGCAGATGAGAAAACATATCTAAATAGCTTTGTCAAATATGACAGCTTGGGTGGATTTTCTTTTAGTATATCTTTTTCAAAGTCTGTGGTGTTGTCCTCGTATTTTATTTCGTATACAGGTATTTTTTCTTCTAGTTTGTCTTTAATTTTCTTAGGCATTTACGACGACCTCCGCTTCCTTTTTATACCACTGTTTCTGCGCGTTGAACATATTTGAATAAATACCTTCTGACCGCATCAGTTCCTCGTGTGTTCCAGATTCCATGATTTTACCGTCGCTTATTACGAAAATCCTGTCAGTGATCATTGTTGAACCTAATCTGTGAGTTATAAAAATCGCAGTTTTGTTCTCCGCTATTTCTGCAAACTCGTTATATAAATTAGCTTCCGCCAACGGATCCAGTTGGGAAGTTGGTTCATCCAGCAACAATATTGGCTTATTACCCATGAACGCACGGGAGATCGCTATTCTCTGCCATTGCCCTCCAGATACATCAACGCCACCATCAAAGTCTCTGCCAAGCAGCGTATCATAACCTTTCTCAAACTTCTCCGCAAACTCATCTGCCTTACCTTTTTTAGCCGCCATTATTATTTTTTTGTCGTTGTCAATCTCATCGATTTCGCCGATACCGATATTTTCTTTCAATGTTATACTGTATCTGGAAAAGTCTTGAAATACCGGTCCGAATATTTTTGTCCTAACACTTAAAGGATAGTCGTACAGTTTCTTTCCGCCGATTAATATTTCACCTTTATCAGGAGTGAAAATCCCTAGTAATAATTTTATAAGGGTTGACTTGCCCTCACCGTTTTCTCCAACAATTGAAGCTTTTTCTCCGTTCTTTATCTTAAAAGTCAAACCTTTCAATATATCCTTTTCGGTTCCCGGATATCGGAACCACACATCACGGAACTCAATGTCAAATGATTCTGGTAGATCCTTCTCCGTTCCCTCCGATTCGTCGGACAAGTTAAAGAATTTGTCATAATAATCGAATGAGTTTATGTGATATGGTGCCCATTTGAATATAAACGCACATCCTCCTAAACTCTCGTATACTCCGCCGAACATCAAGCGTGTCATAGCAATAAAAAGTCCCACCGACATCTTCCCGTATACAAATAATATAAGTAAAATAATTACATTTACAATGGATGCAATTCTTGTAATGTTTTCTCCTAACAATATCTTTCGCAGATTCTTAAAATAATAGCGTTCATAATCCTTGTTTCGCTCATTCAACCTATTTTTATATGTATCAATTAAATAGTCTGAATTACCAAACGCTTTTATTTCTTTAGAAAAATCCCTTGACCTTAAATACCATCCGAGAGTGCTGTACTTTCTTTCCTTTTCCCAATATGTTTCTAGTTCGGAATAAATGTTATAATTTGTTTTTGATGAGATATATGTTTCGAGTATAAAAGGAATTAAAACTGTAAGTAAAAGCCACCACCGTATACTTACAATATAGGCAAGCGAGCCAATACCGGAGATAACAGATATTATCCAGTAATTAACATACATAGGCCACAGGTGTCTAGCCGAACTTTCCGCTCTGTTATATGCTTTATCTATTATTTCTGCGGACTTTTCACTCTCAAAGTGCTCGTACTTCATTGTTTTAAGCTTCTTAAGCATACGTTCTTTATATGATGTTCTTAAAATCAATATAGAACGGGGCTGAACATAATTCCATACAATGCCGCTTATTATTGTAGGCAAAAGTGCAATTATTACAAACAACACAAGATAAAAAGAATAACTCGTAAAAGTCATTACACCCTGTGCTACCGCCAATCCACCGTCAAAAACATGCTGATTAACATAAACTCCTAAGGGAGTTAATAATCCGGTGATAATTGCTAATAAAAAAGTGACGATAACCATTATCGGGGCTTTACCGAATATTATTCCAAGTAAGTCTTTGTATGCTGTCAATATTCGTTTCATTAATATTACCTTTCTTTATTACAACAAAACTTATAACTTATAACAAGAAAAACAAAATAGACATATTTATACATATTTTACCATAAAATGGTGAAACTTACAATATAATAATACAAAATTATAACAGAATATGATGGATATTTTACAAGCTTAGCTGATTCGGTGGATTATTGAATAAATCATCAACTACACAGTCAGCTGCAAGTATAAAACTACGAATATATTCATGGTGGAAGTGAAAGAATCAAATGTAAAACTAACAGGCACTCTACAGAATGATGCACTCCCTGTCAAGTTGACAAGGTTGGATCAAAATTAATGTAGGGTGCCTGGCTTTATTTTTATTAAATTTATATGATGGAATAAGGTAAAACTTTGATTTGTATCATCTATACGTCTGGAACGATAGGTTTATATTGATGGGAACAAGATTTTTTAATAATCGTCATCCGTTCTGGTTGTACATTATATCCCTTACTCTTAAATTTATCATAAATAAGTCGCCGTACTGTCCGCATTGTTTTTGTATTTTCTTTGTCAAAATTAGCATAATCACAACTTTCGTTATTAAGATGTGCAAAAAATGCTTCTTTAATTTCACCGTGGCAATAGCGAAGAATTTTATGGTCGCATTCAGGATCAGGACAGTATAATTCTTTTCGTCCACTTGCTTTTCTTATTTCTTTTTCAAGAGAATAATTGTTAGCAATTTCTGTTGCATGATATAATTTACCATTCCATAATGCGTTTTCCATTAAATACCCCCTTCGCTTGGTATAGTGTTAAACACTCTTCAAATTTACACTTATACAATTTTAGATATTATTGCATCGATAACATGGTTAACAAATTTTGCTAATTTATCGTTCTGCTTTTCTGAGTTTCCTTTTCGCTCCAGTTGTTTAAACACTTTTTCAGGTATGTATGCAGTTACTTCATAACCAAATGACACATGAACATAGCCACGGTTTGAATTTTCAAACTTGCTTATAAAACCTTCATTGAATTCTTCCTTATCAACAAGCCCGCTATATTTATTTAGTAATTTATTTTTCAGCTCATCCCATGAAGCCCGTTTCCATTCTTTTGTTATGTCATTCCAAAGTTCTAAACACTTTTCTTTGCTCGAGCCAAAGTGCTGATTATAATATGTTTTCTTTATATAAGGTGCAAATATTGTTGATTGAAAATGTGCAAATCGAAGATATGGTTCTACGATAAGTTCAAGTTTTGTATCATCAACAATTATTTCATTGTCATTTATCCAGTTTAAATCATGCTTCGTTGTCTTGTATAAATTATAACCTTGCCATTTCGTGTCACCAGGCCAAACAGTAACCATTAAACACTTTTTATCATAATCTATATCTACTTGTGCCTCTGATAGGAAGCTATAATCAAGAGGTATGATATATCTGCCTGTATATTTCTTTTCGTCATCTTCGTTTTTACAACAATTTTGAATAATTTTTATTAGCCTTTTTTCAATTAGTATTTGATTATCTATGGAAATATTTATTTCAGAAAGAAGAGAAACAGGAAACCACTGTCCGTATCGATGCTCTAAGTGTTTTAAGTAGTGACTTAGAATGCTGTTTTCACTTCTCCCAGTAATGCTATGTACTTGTTGAATTATCTCAATTATGTCTTCCCAATTTCCATTGATATAATCTACCGAAGGTATTGACTCGTTACGTTTTTGTATTTCATTAACCAAACTCTCTACTTGGGTTTGAACCTGTGTTCTGGCATCAGCAGAATTTCGTTTTACTTCAATAACAATAAAAGTATCCTTGTATTTGATTACAATATCTGTAATCAGCGTTTCACCGGGTTTAGTAGTGTCTTCTGACCACTCAACGTGTTTTTCTGTAGTAAGAGTCATGCCAACAATTAACTTTGGACTCGGATATGCATCAATAATTTTTGTTATGCTTTGTTGTATCCCAATGTCAACATCTTCGGCTTTGCTATGCTTCTGTACTTCAATTCCTGTGCCACACTTTGAATTTAAATAGTCAATAAAGCGATCTAATAGTAATGGGTTTTCACTCATCACAATTGCAAGACCACGCGAAACATTATTTTCAATTGGTAGAGCATTTGCTTGAGAATAATGCTCGAAAATATTTAAATGTCTATTATTATTAAACATAGCTATTGCCTCCATTTATTCAGTGTACATGATGAATTATATAAATTTTTGAATATCTTACATTCCTCTAAATTATTTCCATAAGTTTTCGGTTTAATTTAAGCCAGTCTTGCTGTTCTTTGTAGTTTGGCAACACTGTTTTAACTCTTGACCAAAAAGAAGCACTGTGGTTTTTGTAGGTAATGTGACTTAATTCATGTACTACAACATAATCAATAACTGAAATGGGACACATTATTAATCTCCATGCAAAATTCAAACTATCCTTTGAACTGCAGGAACCCCAACGAGCCTTTGCCTTAGATAGTTTTATGGATGAATATGTAACACCCATCAATGAAGAATATCGTGAAACTCGCTCGTTTATGATGTTACTTGCAACTTCTTTTAGCCAACTTAACACATCACTTAAGTTGAAATTTTCTGGTATTAAAATATTTGTGCCGGAAAAACATATCTTACTTTCTTTAGAGCGCAAAATTGTATACTCATCTCCGAGGTATAGAAAATTTTCGCCAGTTTCAAAGATAACACGACTGTGCTTTTCTGCAAATGTAGATACTTGGTATTGTTTATCATTAATCCAATGCCTTTTCTTTTTGACAAAATCCGCTATTTCACTATCTTTAATATTGTTAGGTGCTCGTACTATAAGATTCGCTTCGCTATCAATTACTAAAGCTATTGTTTTGCGACTTGAACGTACTACAGTATAATCAGCAATCATTTGTTATCACTCCCAAAATGTCTATAAGCAAGTTCAAGTAAATCCTGAGCAATTTCTTGCCGCCTCTTAAACACTTCAGGAACACACCGCTTAATTTCGGGTGCAATTAACCTATTTACAAGGAAGGTCCTAAGTTCGTCTTGCATCGAAGTATTACTCCAAAAATTAACTGTTTGTGTATCACTTTTCAATCGTTCAAGCACATTGTTGGTCAAATCTTTTAAGGAATTAAAGTTTTCCTCTTCTAAATCAGTATAATCTACATTTCCATAGAGTTTCTGCTTTAGACGCGCAAAAAACGGCATTTCATGTTCAGGCTCGTACCCATAGGTCTTTTCACGCTTACGGCCTTCAATAATGTCTTCTCGGAAGTTTTCTAACGCCTCTCTTAGTTCTTGCCAATTGTTCTTAAACTCTTCTAAAATCGCTTCCAACTTCTCGCTTAATCGAGTGTAAAGCTCAGGGTCCTTTGGCGTATTTACATTGATAAACTCTCTTACAGCGTACTTGATTTCATCGCAAACTGCACGATTGCTTTTTGTTTTCTTTTTCGTGTCTTTTAAAAAGTCGTTTAAAAGCAACGAAACGGGTGCGATTTCAATAGTAACCCCATTAACATCAAGGTATTCTTCAATAATTGATCGTACCTTTTTACTGGCATCTTTCATTGACAATCTTGGGTCACGAGTCAGTTTTGCTACTGATTCACGGATGAACGCTAAACGCTTAAAAACATCGGTGTACTCTAAAGCTGCAGGATTCGGTAACACTCGGTCAAACAATCTTGAAAGCACCCCAAATAAAGCGTTAAACTCATCTCTCAAATCGTCATCTGCACCTAATTCTTCGATAATAGTTGCTGCATCATCAACTGAATTAACACCAACCTTATCATAAATAAATTGTAAAATGTTATTGTAAGCGCTGTTTAAAGCATCTATATCCTGTGATGGATTCTTCATAGCTGCAACAGTTTCATCAATATCAGCTTCTGCATAATCAGCCAAAGCTTCACGTAGATGGTTTGTAACACCAACATAATCCACAACATATCCACACTTTTTATCTGAACCACAAGTACGGTTTACTCTGGCAATTGCTTGAAGAAGGGTATGATTCTTAAGTACCTTATCAAGGTACATTACTTGTTCGATAGGGGCATCAAATCCTGTTAAAAGCATAGCTGTGACAATTAAAATGCCATAATTTCCATCTCCGCCTTCTTTTCCTTTTTCGCCAAATGCCGCTTTGAAACCATCGATAATGAGTGCATTTTGTGCTTGATCACCGTACTGCTTTAAATGTGGGTCGGCATTTTGCTCCATTGAAATAATGCAAGCGGTTTTTAATAGTTTCAATTTTTCAATATTTACATTTAAAGGGTTGCTCTTTTCAAGTTTTGCAATCTTAATAGGCAGCAATTCATCTATTGCAACTTTATATCTATGAGCCGCTTCTTTGCTAACACCAACAACCTGTGCTTTATAACCATTGCCGATAATTGTATTTATGTAATGATTAAGCATGTCGGATGCTTTGGCATGAATAATTTCTTTTGCTTCAAGATACCCTTTAGCAGTATATTTGCCCATGATTTCCTGTTGCTCTTCCGTTTCCATAAAACCAAACACATCGACAAATTGACGATTCATCGCATCGTGGTCAGTTATCTCACTATCAGCGGCGCGGCCTTCATATTTTATCTCAACAACAACTTCATCATCGACAGCTTGACGCATGGTGTATGCGTCTATATAACCACCAAAGGTCTCTGTTGTTTTCGTAATAGGAGTGCCGGTAAATGCAACCTTAACCGAATTAGGCATACTACGCCACATATTTGCAGCAAGTTCAGAATACTCACTTCTGTGAGCCTCATCAATCATAACAAGAATTTTTTCAGAATTATTCAGCACCGGAAATTTGCCGACCTTCTCGTCACGCTCACCGAATTTATGCACCATAGCAACCGTAACATCACTTGCAGTATTACGAATAAGACCTTTGAGTCCTTCAATACTGCCAGCTTCGTTGACAGTAAATTTTATTGCTTTTGTTGTTTTAAAAAGCTGTGTTTGCAGGTCTTTGCGGTCAATAAGCAGAACGATTTTATAGCTGTTCAAATCGTCTGAATTAAACATCTTTCGAACGACAAACATCATCGTCAGAGATTTACCGCTGCCTTGTGTATGCCACAGCGTACCACCGGCTTTATCTTTTCTGAGACGATCGACAATCTTCCTTGCTCCGCGATATTGCATATAGCGTGGTACAATTTTCTTTGTGCGTCCTTCATCATCTTCAATGTATACAGTGTAGCTTTGAATGATATCCAAAAGATGAGCAGGTGAAAGCATACCGGCAACCAAAACCTCTTGGCTTGACGGTGCGCCACTTTTTCTAATATCGGATAGTTTATAGGGATACGGGTCTTTCCATTCAATAAAATGGCATGGTTCACCGGTGATGCTTGTATATCGAGCAGCGTGAAAGCTGGTACTGATTAAAATCTGATTATAATAAAACAGTTCCGGCACACCTTCGCTGCTGTCGTCTTCTCTTTTGTTTTGATAACGGCATAATTGCTCTATACCTTCTGCAATAGGCTCTGCAATATCCGGTGCTTTGCACTCAATAACAACAAGGGGTAACCCATTTACAAAAAGCACAACATCAGGAATGATATGTTCTTCTTTACCGGGGATACGAACCTTGTACTGGCTGATAGCAAGATAGTCGTTTTGTGATGTTTCTTTATTGAAATTATCTACATCCGACCAATCAATCACTCTTACAGGACAGTTTGGTTCTCCGGTTTCCTCGTTGTCGGCAGATAAACCAACGGTTATTCTCTCGAAAACCTCCATGTTGTTTTCGAGCAGCTTATCCATTTGAAAGGGGTAATTTTGCATTTGTACGCTAAGGTCCTCAACCTGAATATCAGTTAGCCATGGATTGAGTCTTGCAAGTGCCTCTTTAAGTTTTACAATAATTACAACCTCGGCAAGAGATTTGCGATAGCTTTTTGCAGGGTTGTGTTTATCACTGTCATCAAGTTGCAAAACGGACCAGCCCAGTGCCTCGAGCTGACAGAGCAAAGGCCCTTCAACATATTTTAGTTCTGATGGTCTTCCTGACATTTAAACCCCTCCTTATAATAAAGCGTCAACGCTTACACCGTCTGGTTTTAGTAGGTCTTGCATTAAACCTTGTTTAATGTCTTGTAATTTTGAAAGATAATTAGTTTCTGTAGTTATCTTAATATCTACTGCTTCAAGTTGATTAATAATGTCTTGTTGCTCATCTGATGAAGGTACGTAAATTGGCATTTTACGCAAAACATCAAGTGAAACGTATTTTTGAGTAGAGCCTCTCAAACTAAGCGATAAATATTTTTTGCATAAATTACTCTGTAAGTAATATTTTAACCATTGACTTTTTTGTGCGTTTCCGCCCATTTTAAATAAACCTACATTTTTTACGGCGTAATCGGGATTATCATTTGTTTCTTGATAAATACTTCCGATAGTTCCAATCATACTAAATAGAATATCCCATTTATCTACTTTGCTACGACGTATAATTTGTTCGTAATCTTCAAAAGAGATTTTATATGCACATGAAAAGTCTAAATTTTGGTTTCCTAAATGTTTAGATGTAATTAAATATTTACCACTACTCCCTGTTGGTTTTGGAGAATCGTGTGTACCATCTCTTACTGAATCACAAAAATCAACAAGCTTTTGTGTTGTCACTCTGTTGTCGAAAAAATCCTGCATCATGCCAATCTTGATGTTACTGTACTTATCAATTAAGGCTTTGGTTTTTACAATGGCATCGTCAACTGTTGTAAGTATTTCTGCAATCTTTGCTTGTTGTTTTTCTGAAAACAAAGGAACTACAATATGTTCAAACGAATTATGGCGCAAAGATTTTACAGTAGTTCCAACTGAATATTTTACTAATTGGTATGTATTATTTTGAATAATATAATATAAAAAAATTGCGTTATACCCTGAGTAAGGAATGACTGCATATGCACGTTGATGAAGGTCGAACTTCCCATTGTAATATTTTGGTATAAATTCAGAGCCTTCACCTGGAACAATTATAGCTTCACAATCAAATAAATACCGCGTACTTAATTTAGCCACATCAGAACGGTCAAACAAAGGATACTTACCAGTTTCATTAGCATCTTGAACGTTGCTACTACCAGTAAGAATATTTGCAATATCAGTTAATTTCGCCAATTCACCCATTAATATATCCCAGCCTTTCTAAAAAGCCATTCAGTTTATCTTCGGCTTTTTTACGCTCATTAAGCATTTGGTTGGCAGAAACGAAATATTTATCCCACAACTTACAAACAGCTTTTACGGTTTTTGCAACTTCGGTAGTGAGGTATTTTTCGAGTTCGACAACAAAACCCTCATGCAACAGTTGCATAACGAGTGTTTCACATTGTTCGGCTGTTAGCTTTTCACGAATTGCATTGATCTTCTCCTGCAACTCGGCAGTTTTCTTTTTAAGTTCACGATTTAAGCGATTTTTCTCTTTTTTAAGTTTATCAATTTCTTTTAGCTGTGCTTTTGCTTCGGCAGTACTGAGTTTTTTCAGGTAGTCCTCAACCTCTTTTACAGTAGGTTCTTTCGCCTCTGCTTCTTCGCCTTCTTCGGTTTCTTCCTCTTCCTGATCAATACCCATATCCACAGAAGAAACATAGGCTTGCAAATCAGCCAGTGCGGATTCTGCTTCATCCTCAAGAGATTTCAAAGCGGAAAGTTCATCGGTAAAGTGTTCTAACGCTATCTTTTCATCACTTACAAGGGCAGATACAAACCCTTCTGCACCAATGGTTTTAAACACGTTTTTAATTTTAATAACTTCTTTTACAGACACCTTGGTTTCTTTACCATTGGCGGCTTGCTCGATTTCGGTGTACTCACGCACAGTGTAGCTGTGATCCCACCAGTTGGCAAAAACACCGATGCATTGAAAGTGGTCAAGAATACCCACTGGCTCTAATGATTCAGCTAAAAATTCAGTGTATTTTCTTGTGAATTCAGAGATGCCTCCTTCATCACCAACGTCGGCAACGGCGGCGCCTGCATTTTCCCAAAAGAACTCAAATGCACTACGCATATTATTGTTTGCGGTTGCAACACCGGAATGTTCCGATATATAAGCTTTTATCTTTGCTTTATCATTGCATTCATTTTTAAACAGCGAATAGCCGTCGCCTCTATTATCGAACAAATCGTTCTCGGCGATGGCATATTTTGTTATTAGCCCGTTAAGGGCGGTAATTTCTTTATTGGGTACACCACCGTAAATGTGTGCCTTCACATCGTGTGGCTCTTGTGGAGGTGTGTTGTCTACATAACGTCTGATATTCAAATTGCCGTCATGACCTTTTTCATCGATAATATCATCTATCGGTATGATTTTAGAATAGTTATCGATTTCTTGTATATTATCGAAAACCCATACGATTTTTTCAATATCCTCAGGGCGGAGGAAGTTTTGGTTTTTTCCCTCACCATACTCTGCATCAGCATTGATAATAAGAACCTTGTTTTTTAGCTTGTCCGGCTTATTTTTGTTAATAACTAAAAGACAGGTAGGAATTGTTGTACCGTAAAACAAGTCAGGGGGTACTTGTTCAAACAAAGAGATTCGACGCGAGTACATCGAAGACTTTGTAATTAACGAGCTTGCTAAAATCATATTTGATGATGAGCGTATTCCTAATCTCTACAAACAGTTTTCCGAATATAACAAGGAATCTAAATTAAAAGCGAATATCAAAGTTCAGAAAATAGCAAAGAATATTAAGGAAATACAAGGTAAAATAAGCAACCTTATATCGGCTATTGCTTCTACTGGTAGTACTTCACTCTTATCAGCTCTCAATGACCTTGAGATAGAAAAATCAAAGTTAGAAGAAATTCTGGCTCAAGAAGAAAGTTACTATGATTCAAAATACTCCATAACAGAGGAGCAAATCCGCACAGCTTATATGAAAGCAAGAGAGCTTTTTCTCAGCGGTGAACTAGAGGAAAAAAGACAGCTTATAAATCTTTACCTAAATAAAGTAGTAGTATATCGGGAGCATGTTGAGATTTTTCTCAATTTGCTCCCGATTTTTTTATTGTCAAAAAGAAATCCCACACAAGATTCAAACGACCCTTGTGTGGGAAACCCTGGTGGAGGCGAGGGGAATCGAACCCCTGTCCGAAAACCTTTTGCCGGCACTTTCTACGAGCGTAGCTCTTTGTTTAGATTCCCTTGCATGACCGCCAAAGAGCAGGCTGACTTGTTTGGTAGCTTCATAAGTTCATGGCAGGCAGCAAAGCTTAAGCCCGCTCACGTTCACTACTAAGTGACGCCAAAACCTGGCTCGTAGTCCTTCCAGGCCCGACGGCTGCCTAGTTAGGCAGCAACTTTAACGTTTTTGTTAGCGTTTAAATTTAATTTACGTTTTTTAAAGAAGACACGTTCTTCTGCTCGCTTATATCGGTTCAAAATCCCCGTCGAAACCTTTACGCCCCCATATTATATAATTTTTCTCTAATTTGCTTAATTTATACTGCTTCGCCAAACCATAAATTTTTCTGTTGCATTATTTGTAAATTCCTCTACGAATTCAGGAGGATATACAACAGAAGGACCTATATTATTATCTTTATGCCATATATAATTTCTATTTAAAAACTCTGCCACTTCCCCATCGCTAACTCCGGGTGTTGTTCCGTATGTATCTTTTGGGCAGGAAAGCATCTTTTGCCATACATCCTCACTCCACCTTTCATTATGATAGATGAATGCGCTTGCCAAAGCTATCTCACGTCTGTACGAATAAAACCAATTCTCTTCCTTGTGAGTTTCGGCATATGTACAAAATGTTCTTTCATCCCATAACCAATCTAAATACAGATGCAGAAGTATACCTTCATCAAAAGATTTTTTTGAACTTTTGGCTAGATTTATCAATTCATTTTCACGGTTTTGTATTGTACGAAAATGTGTAATATCTTTTTCTTCTCTGGTAGCAACAGCATCGGGCACAATTGCTCCTATGTAAAAAAGCGGATCTGTGTCAGCAAATAATTTGTATGCTGTCAACAGATGAATCATCACTGAAGGCACAAATTTTACTCCTTATTATGTCAACTAAATTAATAATAATATTGTTTATTTTGCTTATTGCCAGGTGTTTATTTTTTAGGTTTCACCTTTTAATCTCTGCGGTCTGCCATATATCTTTCAGCATCGCGTGCCATTGTCTTTTTAGCTTCGGTTTCTCGCTTGTCGTATAACTTTTTACCCTTGCAAAGACCAAGCTCCATCTTAACCCATTTGCCTGAAAAATAAAGTGAAATCGGTATCAGCGAATAACCTTTTTGTCCGACAAGTCCGAAGAGCTTTAAAATCTCTCGCTTATGCATAAGTAAAATGCGTTCTCTCGTTGGTAAAGTATTGAAAATATTACCCTTTTCATACGGGCTGATATGTATTCCGTATGCAATCAACCGACCGTCTTTAACTTGGCAATATGAATCCTTGAGGTTTACCTGTCCGTTCCGAAGCGATTTCACTTCTGTACCACTAAGCTCTATTCCGGTTTCAAATGTATCCTCTATAAAATATTCGTGATAAGCTTTTCGGTTCTGAGCAATAATCTTTTTCATTTTTTCTGACAAATTATAATCACCTGCTTTGCACTAAATATTATATATTAATGCTGATTCTTTTTCAATAGAAATTAATGGTTTAATTTATTTATTTTCTATAATTTATTTTGAGTAAAAAACAACTCAGCTTCAAAACATGGTCTGTCTGCCGTATCGTTGTATACATTTAGGCAATATGAGTTTTCACCCTTTATAACCGATATATTCAATTCATCATTCAACCTTGCTTCATTTACAAAATTAATTAGCGTTTTATTTATTGAATACTTATTAAGGTCAATTGGTGAATAATCGAGTGCAATATCTGAATACACACAGTTGTTAAGGTGATTATTCTCGTCAAGATCGGAAAAAACTACCTTTCTTTTCCCTGCATTATATTCGCTACCGTTTTCGTTAAAAATTTTTCTTGGTATTTCAATACTGTCAATTTGTTTATTATATGATTTTATTGGATATATGAAATTTTTCGGACGAATTACATTACGTTTATCATAGTTAATCAACACCCAATAAGTAGAAGCTGCTGCTGTTTTTTCATCGTTTTTAAAAATCTCATATTCGCGGATGAAATGAACACCGAGTATTTGATTGTTGAAAGTTCTTATAGTTATTATATCCTCAGAACGTATTTCACCTGTAATTTCCAAACCAATTTTTGTAATCACAAAAACCATATTGTTCTCACGCATATTAGTATATGTAGCTCCATAACTGTTGCAATCTTCTCTTGCTAACTGCTGCATATATTTTTGTAATGCACTTACTTTAACCAAACCATTTGGGCTGACATCATAGCTGTTGATTCGATATGCTTTTTCTAACATTCTTGTCTTTTGACTTCCTTCCAGTGTTGATAATTAGGTTTTTTTCTTAGAAAGCGGATTAGCTTCCATAGCTTCTTCAAGCTTTTTATCCGAGACATGAGTATATATTTGTGTTGTATTCAACTGCTCATGTCCAAGTATATCCTTTAAAACACGAACATCAACGTTTCCACTGTTATACATCAGTGTTGCTGCTGTATGCCGCAGCTTATGTACAGAATAACCCTTTCCTTCAAGCCCGCTCTCGGCAAGTTGCTTTTTAATCAGCCATTGTACTGTCTTGTTGGATATTCTACGGTTCAATCCGCTCAAAAACAAAGCATTTTTATCTATAATGGATCTTCCCTTTTCCATTGCCTTTCTTTCCCGCACCTTAAGATATGCTTCAAGCGCTTCCCTGCATGCTGTGTTTAGGTAAATTGTACGCATCTTGCTTCCCTTGCCTGTTACAACAAGCTTTGTCATATCGTCACTGATATCATTTAGGCTGATACCTACAAGTTCGGAAAGCCGCATTCCGCAATTTAAAAAAAGGGTTATAATACAATAATCACGCTCATGTGTCTTGCTGTCGCTTTCTACACTGTCTAAGAGCCGTAAACTTTCGTCAAGCGAAAGATATTTTGGCAGTGTTTTTTTAATAGAAGGGCTATCAATATCTTTTGCCGGATTATCTACCAACTTTTTTGATTTTTGTGTATGGTATTTAAAAAAAGCCTTGATTGCCGATAACTTTCTTGCTAAAGCAGAAGAGTTATTCATTTTTTCTTTGGACATAAAAAGTAAGAAAGAATAAATTTCATCAGTCGTTATTGAACCTGCCAGTTCTAGGTTAACAGACGATATATCTACTTTTTCCAGCTCCGAGAGGTCTTGTTTTGTACGCCTTGCAATTATATAGCGAAAAAAGGTACGAAGGTCGTTGTAGTATTCTTTAACAGTTAACGGAGAACAACTCTGTATCGTCTCTTTATATGCAAGAAAAGAATTGATAACAACTGGAATTTCTTCCAAATTTATTCCTCCTATAATTTTTCTGCTACTTTTATATTATACACCTATATAAATTTTTTAACAATAGTTATTTTTTTATAAGTTGACATTAAATTAATATAGTAGTATTATATATTTATAGAATTTTAGGAGGTAGCGTGAAAAATGCAAGAAAAAGAAATACATAAGCACGTACTTCCACGAATTTTTCATTACTATTTGTGCCTGGCAGGGAGTGAAGGTTTTTTATGTTAGTATATAATGTTTTGACTAAAGATAAAATTGACTTTTCGGATGTTCCTAAAGCGGAAATAAATTGTTATAAATGGCTTAAGGGATATGAGCCAAAAGCTTTTGGACAGTTAATTTTAATTAAAGACAAAGGCTTTGCTTTAAAATTAACTGCTTACGAAAAAAATCCGAAAGCTATTTACACCGAATATGGACAACCTGTTTATAAGGACAGCTGTCTTGAATTTTTTGTACGTTTCAACAAAGAAAGTCCGTTGTACTTGAATTTCGAAATGAATTCTAACGGAGCGTTTTTGGCATCGGTACGAAGTGACCGTAAAAACAAAACAAATATTCATGAAAAAACAGCCTTACCCGAAGTAAAATCTACAAAGCAGGAAGAATTCTGGACAGTCGAAACCTTTTTCTCATTTGATCAGGTAAATGCTTTATTTGGTAAATGTGATTTTAATAAAGGCGATGTTTTTTACGGTAATTTTTATAAATGTGGTGACGAAACAGAAATTCCACATTATGGAATGTGGTCACCGATTAATACAGAAAATGCTGATTTTCATCAACCTGTATTTTTTGGTGAATTAGTTATCGGATAAAATTGGGGTGTAAAATTATGAAAAGGTTTATTTCTTATCTATTATGCTTTACAATATTATTATCACTAAGCTTAAATGTTTCTGCTGTTTATACAGACGTTAACAATATGCGAAGTATCCCACCAGAAACAACGGTAGCGGAATTAAAAAGTCTTTTAAAGAGTGTTAAAAGTGTTTCCGACGGTATCGCAGTTCTTCTAGATAATGTTAAAATCGGAACCGGCTACGATGTTTTTTGTAATGACGGTACATATAAAGCTGTTGTGCTTGCGGATGTAAACGGTGATGCAAACGTTTCAGCATTTGACTACTTAATGATAAAGCGTGCTTTTTTAGGGACTTATACTCTTAATGGTGTATATAAGCTGGCTGCTGACACAGATGAAGATGGAGCAATAAATTCATTAGATTATCTTACTGTTAAACGTCAGGTTTTGGGTACATACACTATAGGTTCGAAAGAAAATGCTAAAAGTGTTCCAGTATTGCTTTATCATCATATACTACCAGATATTGATAAAGCATCTGACAAATGGAAAAACAACGAAATTACCATTTCTACAACAGAATTCCGTAAACATATGGAGTTGATCAGAGATTCGGGATATACGATAATTTCTACCGACGAGCTTATTGCATATATAAAAGGTGAGCGAACAATTCCTGAAAAAAGTGTTGTTTTAAACTTTGATGATGGATACAAATCCAATACAGAATACGCAGCACCTATACTAAGAGAATTCGGATATCAGGCAACAATCTTCTCTGTAATTCAACCCTTTTTCGGAAATTTTGAATTACATTATAATTTTGATTCTCTTCAACACTTAACTGAACAAGACTTAACAAACAATTCTGATGTATTTACTCAGGAATGTCACACCTATTTAAACCATGAGCACCTTTCCCAACAGTCATATAGCTATGTTTATAATGACCTTATGCAAAGTCAGAACGCATATCCATCCAAATACTTTGCATACCCTTACGGAGATTTTGATGCTGACGTAATAAAAGCTGTAAAAGCTGCAGGCTTGAAGGCTGCTTTTACTATAGTAGGAAGAGATGTTGTAATTGGTGAAAATCTTTATGAGATACCCAGATACATGGTAACATCTCCGATGTCGAATCAAGATTTTTTAAAATATCTTAATTAAATTTGTATAAAATATCTTACGGCGAATGGATTTTTCCATTCGCCATAAAATTTATCAGAATTTATCTAACCATCGCATTACATTCATTTGCACAAGCATTACATTCGTTGGCACAATTCTGACAATGATCATCCTTGAAGTTCATGCATTCCTGCGCACATTTCTCGCATATAACAGCACATAATCTGCATAAATCAATAGCATGCATTGCATCCATACTCATAAACGCTGCAGATTCCTTGCATATAGATGCACATTCCATTAACATATTTATGCATGTTTTTCGAGCCTTCACATCCGGCTCGTTAAGACACATTGTCATACACTCATAACAGGTTTGTGCACATCTATTGCACGCATCTATACATTTTTGATATCTACTTTCAATCATATCATAACCTCCTTTTATGAATATATTTCCCGCATATTATTAATTTTATTCAGCATACTAAAATGGAAATGAAAAAATCCTTAAAAGCATTAAGCTTCTAAGGAAAATTATGGCGCGCTGTGAGGGATTCGAACCCCCGACCATCTGGTTCGTAGCCAGGTACTCTATCCAGCTGAGCTAACAGCGCATTTGCAACATTTAAAATAATAGCATACAAGATTGGTTTTGTCAATACTAAAGAAGCTTATTTTTCAATAAATTCAATATCACTTTTAAAATACTATTGACAAAAACATTATAACATGCTAATTTAAAATTAAACAAATACTATATATTTTGGAGGTTTATTAAAATGAAAAAGTTTACCAGTATCCTAGTTTTTGCATTGTTGGTATTAACGTTATTTTCCCCTGCCTTAACAGTTTCCGCCGATCCGGTTGCACAAAGCGTCAGTTTAGAGCCTGGTAATGGTGATGTCGTCGTCAGAACAGGTGCAGACATGACTAAGCTCACAGATGGGGACAAGGTGTGGGATGCAGAAGGTAAAAATAATTTTAGCATGGAAGGTATTGTCTTAATCCAAAATAAAAAAGCTTATACTTCAAATGATTTCCCAACTTGCAATCTTATTATCGATCTTGGTTCTCAGAAGAAGGTTAATACGGTAAATATTACATTCTATCATTACTTTGATGCGATAATTGATACACCGAAGGATGGGGAAGTAACTATTTCTTATTCAATCGACGGTGACGGATTTGCCGAAATTGGTACCTTTGAAATAGAAGGTAAGGCGTCTTCAGGAACTTCAGGTATATTTGATGAAAACATTTCACTGGGGGAGACAGTAGATGCTAAAGAAATAATGGTATCAATGGCTTTTGGTTCTTATCCTGTTACTAGCGTTGCAAATGAATGGTTTGGTTTTACCGAGCTGTCTGCAGGAATGGCAATTGATTATATCGGAGAAGATAATAGTGAAGAAATCTCTGAAGCAGTAAGTGAATTATCAGAAATTGAAGATACTTCCTCTATTGTAGAAAGTGATGTAATTTCTGATCCTGCCGAAAGCGAAGACGAAGTCTCTGTTGTATCAGAAGCTGACAAAACCGATGAATCAGATATAAAAGATGTTGATGATGATTTCCCATGGGTGACCATAGGAATAATAATTGGTCTGGTTGTTATTGGTGCGGTTGTTACTATGATAGTTATAAAGAAGAGAAAAGTTTAATTAATTAATAAACTGAGCGTGTTTGCATATGCAGGCACGCTCATATTTATGATATCGGGAATTGTGCCGGAACGGTATAAAACCGTATTTGAAAGATTAATCTTTCGAATTATTTATCACAGTGTTGCGTTAAAAACTGTTAGTGCATCTTTATATCTGGCTTCATCAGAAGAAGCATCTAATATTATCGTAATTACTTCCTTACCGTTTTTGTATGCAATCGCCGCAAGACATTTACCTGCTTCGGGAGTCGCACCTGTTTTCATTCCTGTGGCATACTGATAATAATGACTGTCTTCTTGCTTTAACAATAAATTTGTGTTTATCCAGGTAACATCCTTATTGCTATAAACTCCCCTTGCCTTGCTCTTGTTTATTGAATTTTTAACTATATCAAGACTATTTGTATGTATAGCTATTTTTAATATATCCGCTGCTGTTGTATGGTGACTCGCATTATGATAACCGTCTGGGTTAGCAAAATTCGAATCAGTACAACCTAAATCATCAGCGGTTTGATTCATCAAAGTTAAAAAAACCGATAACGCTTCATTAACAGGCATGTTAGGGTTTTCTGAATATAATCTGCCTATACCCACTGCCATAACATATGCTGCATCATTACCCGACGGAACTAATAAAGCATCAACCAGTGTAAGAAAATCTATTTTGTCACCTTTTTCTAAACCGGCTACCGATGAGCCTTCCAAAATATAATCCAGCTCGTCACCTACTTTAAATATGTAATCGTTTTTTATGTATCTTATTGCAGTGCTTACAGTAAGCAGCTTTGTTAATGATGCAGGGTAACAACGTGTAAGAGCATTTTTGCTGTAGATAATACTGCCATCTGTGTAGGCAGCAATAGCATAAGAGGCATCAAGTTGCAGATCCAATTGCTCAGAATAGTGTAAAACTACTTCAATTGCTGATGTCTGTTCGCTATTCTCGATATCGGATATTACTTCATCAATTGAGCTTATATCCATTGATATATCTGCTGATATACTTTTACTTGCATCAGAATCCGTTATTGATGAATATTCCAAAGAATCTGAAACTGTATCTGATGTATATTTATCATAAAAAAATAAACATGATGTTATTATAATTAAAGCCGCCACTACAATAATGGCGGCATTTATCTTCGCTTTATATCTCATTTGATTTTCGCTTCCAATTCCGCAATTTTCTGTTTTAATATGCACAATTCCTGTGCAACAGGGTCGGGTATATTTACTTGATCTAGATTGTTTTCAATACGAGTGTTATCCAGTTTTATTACTTTCGCAGGAATTCCTACTGCTGTTGAATTCTCCGGAATATCTTTTAAAACAACAGCACCTGCTGCAATTTTCGAATTATTTCCTACAACAATCGGTCCCAACACTTTTGCACCTGCACCAATCATAACATTATTACCGATTGTTGGATGCCTTTTGCCTGTATGCTTGCCTGTTCCGCCAAGAGTAACTGATTGATATATTGTACAATTATCCCCTATTTCAGCAGTTTCACCAATTACAACGGCACTACCGTGATCAATAAACAAAGCTTTACCGATTTTTGCTGCAGGGTGAATTTCAATACCTGTCAAGCTGCGAGCTGCCTGACTTACGGTTCTTGCTATAAAATAATGCCCCTTATGGTAAAGAAAATGTGCAATTCTGTGAGAAATAACCGCATGAAGACCCGGATACAAAAGTAATACCTCCGCATTACTACGTGCTGCGGGATCACGTTCACGAATACTCGCAACGTCCTCGGATACTTCTTTAGCAACCTTTTTGGAAAATTTTTTTACTTTATTGATTATTTCATTGAGATCAGTATCTGTATTAATAGTAAATACTACCTTCATAATTGTATTCTATCCTTCCATCGATATCGAGCTTTCTGCTTCGAGTTACGAAGTTTTGGAACTGTATGCTTTTTTAAAATTTAATCATAGATATTTGTCTTGAAATCAATACCATTTATTAAAACACCCTGATCGGTTGTATATAATTCAAATACAAGCGGTTTTATAATATTACTACCTACATCACGACGAAATGTTCCGTTGTTTTCCATTATCTTATATTTTACAATATATAATTCAACCTTTTCGTTCACGTTTATAGTTTTTCTGTCATACAGGTTTACTTCAATATTATATATTTTTTGCATTGTAAATTTATCGGGAATTTTGTAATTTTTAAAAAAATCTTTTGTGAACAGGGTCTTATATTCATTATAATCACCATTTGTAACGATAGAAAAATAATTATAAAAGAATTTTGCACTTGCAGAAAAGTCATCAAGATTATCTTCTGACAATGGCTCCCCTGTTCCATATTCATAGTAAAATATATTTCTATTTTTTCTTAAATAAAGCTCGTTTTGGAAAATATCCTCGTTATAATCAGCATCAAAAAAGCTTATATCATCGGAATTATCACCAACAGTATCTATCGGCTTTTTTAGCATTTCGTAGATTGCATAAAAAGCAAGAATAAGAACGATAAAAGCTATTAATATTATAGCTGATATTTTTAATATTTTTTTTAGCTTTCTTTTTTTATAATCGTTAACATTATTTTCCATATATTTTCCTTAATGAAAGGGCGGAGTGCACTTATCGTACTCCGCCCACTCGAACAATTTATCCGATAAAACGCTTAAGGTTGTTATAACCGACCGTAATTCCTTTGATCGGATCTTCCATACCCTCAAACTCTATCATCATATATCCGTCGTATCCTGCTCTCTTAAGAGCAGCAATACACTTGCGAACAGGTACGTCACCGTGACCGATTATTGAACCGCGAAGATAATTTCCGGCTCTGGTCTGGAAAAAGCCTTCACCCGGGAAATCACCGTTTCCGTCCTTTATATGGAAATCCTTGGCGTGTGAATGGAACGCATAGGGTGCGACAATTCCGACAGCGTAACCGTTATCAACATCGGCGCAAGCAAAGTTGCCTATATCAACCAACGCTCCGAAATTAGGATGTCCGACAGCGTTAATAAGCTTCTCAATACGGTCAGGATCCTGAGCGAAGAAACCATGATTCTCAATACAGGTCTTAATACCTTTTTTTTCAGCGTATTCGGTTACTTCTCTATATGCCTTAGCTAAAATCGGAAGAACTACATCAAAGCTTCTGCCTGTTTTTACACTGCTTGGATAACCGGGAGTTGCATCGTGACGCATGAATTTACAGCCGTAAGCAGCCGCTATGTCAACATTCTTCTTAACTCTTTCGATTTCTTCTTCAAGATTTCTGTTAAGAAAATCTGCACCAATGCAATAACAAACAGCATCAATGCCTACCTTTTTACAATGTTCGCCGATATCCTTTGCGTAAGCCAAATACTGCTCATGAGTATCAAAAGCAGGTCTCTCTATAAGGTCAACACCCTCGCATCCGATTTCTTTTGCTTTATCAATACAGCCTTTAACTCCAAGATTATCCTGACTTGCATAACCGTGAAAACTGTATATACTAACACCGATTTTCATTTAAAATTAACTCCTGTTTATTTATATTATTTCTTATACTAATTATTTTTAGAAACAGTGATAAATTCGAGAAAAAGTTTCTATTAATCCGGCAAAATCGCCGGATTAATTTAAATATAGGACTTTTTTGAAGAATTTTTTTAATGTTTCTTTGGATAATTAGTATTAATCAAGAGAAGCAATTGCTATCTTGGAAAAATCGTTACGTCCTATAATACCGCCGCCATCACGCATCATAATATTTTTCCATGTAGCATCATCTTCATTGGAAGAGTTGATGGAAATTGAGAAACCAACTGTATCAGCTTTTGTAACGTCAAATGGCATAGCATCTGAGCCGAGTTCAGCCCACGGAATTGCTACTTCATAATAAGTCATTTCTTTGGTATCGTCACGCTTGCAGAAAGCTTCACCTGTAAAGGTTGTATCAACACCCATCCAAACAACAGACAGAGTTTCATTCTCTTCATTAGCTGCAAATCCGTATTGACGAACAACACCTTCCTGAGAAGCTTTCGGATCAATAGCATGATCAAAATGCTCAGACATATAATCGCCAGATGGATCAACAGAGGATACATTAACCTGGATACACTCGTACTGCCACATTGAGCCTGCATTCGTTTGTGTAAGCGGGCAGTGATGGTATGGAGAGTCAACTACAACTCCAAGGTAAAGATTATCATTATCATATGTAGCAAATACCTCTGCGGTTGCATAGTATTGACCTTTAAACTGCGAATAATCCCAGAGCTTATTGTTTTCGTTTACAACCCATTTTGATGTGCCGTATTCCGTTTTTGATATATTACCATCAATTTTTGGAGCTTTTGTAGCTTTTTTAAGGGATACACTTAAGTCACCGATTTGAATACCATGTACAAAGAATTTGTCTGCATCTTTTATATTGCTCAAATGGCCAAGCTCTGTTGCTTGATCCTTAGAAATTGCAACTACAAATCCGTCTGTGGGAATTCTTGTAGAAGCTTTTGCTGAATCTTCTCCTACCTGCTTAAGGCTGGTTTTTTTATAACCGAAAACAGTTTTGTCATAAGTGCATACTAAAACTGCATAATCAGCATAGGTCTCTGAACCAGCTGATATTGTGGAGCCATAATCGTTTGTGAATAAAACAACATCACCTGCAACTGGCGCTTCGTTAACTTTTGTAAAACGAATCGATGTTGAGTCGGTTCCTCTCGCAGCAACACCAATTGCTTCACCCCAAGAAACAAACTTGTTTGTGAAAGTTACTTCACTTGGTGTTTCGTCTGAAACATCATCCGACGTAACCTCAGAGGTATTGTCTTCTGATGCTTCTTCGGATGTTGCTTCCGATGCTTCTGCTTCACTGCTTTCGTCATCATTTCCTGCTACACTGCTAGTACTTGATGTAGCAGATTCTTCTTTTGAGGTTTCATCCTCACCACATGCTGCAAAGGTGAAAATTAAGCCCATTGCTAATAATAAAACTAGAAGTCTCTTCATACTTACTATTCTCCTTTTGTATTTTTTGATTTTTTTATAATAAATGCTCCAATGACTATAACTATAAGTACACAAGCACCAATTATAATCCAAATTATGATGCCGCTGTCTTCCTGAACAATAGGTTCACTTTCAGAAGGTTCTGATTCAACATTCACACTTCCTTCAAAACCGATAAAAACAATTGAATCTGTAATCTTATCGTATAAAACTTCAATATTTACTTCTGCGTTTTTAAGATATGTCTGAGCATCACCTTTTGCAGCTATTATATAGCCACCGTCCGGTACAGTATTGTTATTTCCGCCGACACTTATTATTTTCCCGTCAGCACCAACAACAACTTCAAATGCCGTACTGTCTGTTTCGGTTTGTTTTCCTGCTTTATTATATATATTCGCAGTATTGTCTTTTAAAGTACCATTAGTTGATCTTATATTGAGTAATTCTTCGGATACATAAATTTTAATTGTAGCTTCTTCAGAAATGTTATAACCGTCATTAAACTTAATTGAGAAGCTATCCTGTCCTACGAAACCTTCGTTTGGAACAACAGAATAAAATTGACCGCTAAAGGTGACTTTTGTATTTTTAGGTTCAGTAATTACTTCAACTTTTAAAAGATTCTTTGAAGTATCTTCGTCAACAACTTTTACAGTTCCGTTAGCACTGGAATCCTTTTCGACGATGATGAATTGATTTTCCTCAACAGCAGGAGTATATGTTCTAAAAGACTTTTTTATATAATCATATATTAGATCATATGCTTTTCTGGCGGAAGAATTATTTGAATAAGCACAATTGTATAATATACCCGGACCACCGCCCTGATAATACATAACAAGACCGTTTTCCATCAAACCCTCTGTATAAGCAGAATGTATAATTTTATAGAGCCTGTTATACGCTTCTGCGTTACCGTCTCTTAAGTACCCACTTAATTCTATTTCCATTCCGATCCCGTATTTTTTTGCTTGCATCAGTGAATCGTCTACGGTGCCGGGTTTTTTCGGTCCGGTTTCACTGCCTTCCTCGTATTCGATAAATGAATAGGCATTCTGTACTACTGCTGCGTCGAAACCAAGTTCCTTCCATGTTTCATAACCCGGTGCGCAATAATAAGGAATCCAGATAGATGAATATTCTTTTTCATGAACATAAGCGTTATATGCTTTTATTAAATCATCCTCATATTCGGAAACACTATAAGGAACAACCTCATGCTGCCAGTACATACCGTTAAGCTGTATATTCTCGAATCCTGCTTTATTAAATGAAGAAATTACATAATCAATAAACCATTCAACAATTTTTACTCTGTTTTCGAATGTTGATGCATCTATTAATTTTCCATCAATTTTACCAAATACTATTGTAGACTTTTCTATATATGGAACAGAGATATAAACCGGATATTTATAATCATCATCTAAATTCAACTGTGTTTTATACTCTCCGACAATATCATTCAAAGCTGCAATGTTATAATTTGTATCACCGAGTCCTATAACGCTTTCAAGATACATTTCCCAGCCTGTTTTCTTAGTAAATGCGTACTCCTCTTCACCTGTGCTTTGTGTAGTCGTAGGTGTTAGCGGAAGGAATAACATACCATCAAACATTGTATCAATAACTTTCTTGCTTTTATCAACATAAGCAAAGTAAGGCAATATTTCATCAAATGTATTCATTCCAACATCAGATACATTACCTTTATAATACTTATTACTGTACATTAGAACTATATTTCTAAGGCCATCAACATCGTTGGGATAAGCATCAATATTTTTTGGTGTTTCATCAATAGCAGCAGAAACACCAAGGCTTGCATCGGTTGATCCGAAAACCTCTATTTCGTCACACCATGTGTTTACGTCACTGGAGAATATAAAGCGTACATAACGTGCTTTGAAATAGCTGTCAAAAGTTATATTACTATTTACTTTTATGGTTGCGGTATTTGTTATAGTTTTCTCGTCAATAACAGAACCGACTGTACCGAAATTTTCACCGTCTTCGGATACAGCAGTATATAAATACCTTGTACTAAAAATTCCGGCTGCACTTAAGTTCAGTTGGCCCAGATTAACACTCTTAACTGAGTAAACTTCACCTAAATCAAGTGTAAGAGTTATTTTTGTACCTCTGTAAAATTTCAGCCAATTTGAATCACTGGTATCGGCTTGGGCTTTTTTTCCGTCAGTTAACTTCATGCTTTCGTCTTTATTAACTTTTAAAGGAAATGCGTTTTCGATTGGGCTGTCAAACTCAAATGTATATGTTTTATTAAGTGCCAGGTTAGTATCACTTGCTGAAGCATTAATTGCTAATAACGGTGACGCAATTAAAATAAACAACAAGATAAAGCAGATATTCTTTTTTAATTTCATTTAATTCTCCCACTTATTACGTAAGATTATTCTTATATTCATCAATAGTGTTTAGCATATCAGTTTCCACTGCATCCTTGATTGATTCCCACTTTGAAGTTAATGTGTTTGTAGAATCGTCTCCAATGACCGAACTGTATAACCCTACCAGGGACGGATTAACAGAGGATCCCCAGTTGTATATTGCACCAATATCATAAAAGCGATTATTGTAGATTAAATCCAGCATTTTTGCATCTTCGTCGTCTTCAATTGCTTGTAGCTTAAGAGTTGTTTCGAAATAAGCTTCTGTTACATCATCGCTGAAATATCCCAGTGCTTCGAGCAAAAATGCTGTCGCTTCTTTATTATCTATGTTTGTAGTCGGAATACCGATTACAGATGATTGATATCTGTTAACCGAACAATAATACTTATCCTGTTCCTCATTAAATTTCGGAATCGGAAGAACCCCGAATTGGAAATCCAATATAGCGGGAGAATTTTTCAGTCTTGTTATCGATGAACTGGTTGTGTTGTAAAACAAACCTCTGCCTGCCTCAAACATTGCCTGAAGCTCTGTAAAGCCATATTTGCTTGTTGCGCTTCCCTGACCAATTATTAATTCGGCACGTTGAGTAACTGTCTTATCAGACATTATCTCATATACTTTGTCAAATACATTGACTGCATTTTCAGTGCCGGGATTTAATTTGACACTTCCGTCGTCCATCTTTTCAGCGAGTGCAACACCTGCACCGTTTACCATTATTGTAGAACCGTAAGAGTGAGATAGGTTACCGTATGTAGCATAAAAGCCCCATTGTCCGTTTTGGTCAGTGTGCGAAACTAACTTGCTCATTTCAAGAAAAACATCATAGGTAAATTTACCGTCACGAACCAGGTCATAAATATTACCGTATTTGTTTTGTAATTCGGAGTTTTCGTTATAAATTTTCTTGTTGAATAAAGTGAGATAAATATTGTCGTCATCAGTAATAAGTGCGTCACCCGCAACAAAGTAATGCTTGTCATTAAGAGTAAGGCTGTTTATCGAACTTTGATCCCACCACGGATTATCAAGATCAATAATATTATCAAGTGACCAATAGTAATTATCGGTAACGCTGGTAACCATCTTGTCAACAGAATCAACAACTATATCATAATCACATGCACCTGCGGTAATCAATTCTTTCACTTCCTCCGAAGGGTAGGCAGCTGACGTAACCTCAATATTAAGGCCGTAATGCTCCTCAATATAATCATTTCTGATCTTAACCGCTTCACTCACACTGCTGGTGGTTGCTTCTTCATTAGGTACAAACTGTAATTCTCCATATACATGTCTTGCGGTGTTAACGCAGAATATTCTTATTGTTTGTCCATCAAAATTATCGTCGTATGGAAAGCCTGCATCTCCACTGTTTATTAAATTCGATGAATCACTTACTGTATTTTTATTACTCGGATTGCCATCGCAGGAGACAAGAAAAGACACCAAAAACAATAAAACAGCCAGAAGGAATATTATTGACTTTTTAAATAGCATATTAATCCACTTTCTATCTTTTATTATATAAACTATACCATAATTTCTAATTAAATGCAAGGTTTTCTATGATTTGTTTGTAATATTTTCAACTATTGCAAATTTAATACAGCAACATAAAAGAGGTGCAGCTGTTTCAAGTTCAACAATTGTTGGGAAAGTCGGTGCTATGCGAATAATAGAATCCTCAGGGTCTTTTCCGTAAGGGTGAGTTGCTCCGGCAGGAGTAACTACAAGCCCTGCTTCTTTAGCAAGCTGAACCACTCTTTTAGCGGTGTTTTTCGGAAGAAATAAGCTGAAGAAATATCCGCCATTGGGTTTTGTCCAGCTGATATCGCTGTATTCTGCTAGCTCCTGCTCAAATATTTTATATATTATCTCAAATTTCGGGCGGATAAGCTCCATATGCATAGCCATCTGTTCTTCAATATCAGTGTAGGTCTTAAAAATCTTAGCATGTCTTAACTGATTAATTTTATCATGACCGATTGTCTGATACTTCATAGAATTTATAACTCTATCCAGATTTTTACGAGAGGCAGCCATACAGGCAACACCTGCACCCGGATAGGTTATTTTTGAAGTGGAAGCGAATTCATAAAACAAGTCTTCGTTGCCGTATTTTTTAGCTTCCGATAATATTTCTTTTAGTTTATCTGGTGTTTCTTTCAAATCATGCACAACATAAGCATTATCCCAAAATACTCTGAAATCCTTTGCTTTTGGCTTTAACTTTGCAAAACGTGTTACAACCTCATCGGAAAAAGTATATCCGGTAGGATTAGAATATTTTGGAACACACCAGCAGCCTTTTATAGTTTCATCTTCACTTACCAGCTTTTCAACCATATCCATGTCCGGTCCGTCAGGATTCATCGGAACATTTATCATATTTATTCCAAAGTATTCGGTTATTGCAAAATGTCTGTCATAGCCAGGAACAGGGCAAAGGAAGGATATCTTTTCGTATTTTGACCAGGGTTTACAACCATCCTCGGTACCGTGTGTCACTGCACGTGAAACAGCGTCGAACATAAGATTAAGGCTGGAGTTTCCGCCTATCAAAACTTCATTTTCCTCTACTCCGAGTATAACGGCAAAAAGACGTTTCATCTCACTTATACCGTCAAGCACACCGTAATTACGGCAATCGGTACCGTTTTCTGAAAAGCATTCGCTGTTTTTTGTAACAACATTCAATAATTTTTCAACCGTGTTAAGCTGGTCAGCGGCAGGTTTTCCTCTCGACATATCGAGCTTTAATCCCCTTGCCTTAAATTCGTTGTATTCCGCTACAATCTGATTAAAATTCTTCATAAAATCTCCTGTATTTTTAATTTTTTTAATTAAAATTCCGCACTGCCTACAGTTCTCGGGAACGCCTCTACATCACGGATGTTTGTCATTCCGGTAATGTACATAATAAGACGTTCAAAACCAAGTCCATAGCCTGCGTGCTTTACGCTGCCGTATTTACGCAGCTCCAGATACCACCAATAATCTTCTTTGTTAAGTCCAAGCTCATCCAGCCTTTTTTCAAGAACCTCAAGTCTCTCTTCGCGTTGTGAGCCACCGATTAGTTCTCCGATTCCCGGAACAAGCATATCCGTTGCCGCAACTGTTTTTCCGTCTTCGTTCATACGCATATAAAACGCTTTTATCTCTTTAGGATAATCGGTTACAAAAACAGGCTTTCCGAAAAGCTTCTCGGTTATATAACGCTCATGTTCTGTCTGCAGATCACAGCCCCATTCAACAGGATACTCAAACTGCTGACCGCTTTCTTTTAAAAGACGGATAGCCTCTGTATAGGTTACTCTGCCAAAATCGCTGTTTACTAATTCATTTAAACGATTTGCAAGTGTATTATCAATAAATTTATTGAAGAATTCTATCTCTGCAGGGCAGGTTTCCAAAACATAACTTATCGTATATTTAGTCATTTCTTCTGCCAACATCATATCATCCTCAAGATCAGCAAAAGCTATCTCTGGCTCAATCATCCAGAATTCTGCTGCATGTCGTGAGGTATTGGAATTTTCTGCACGGAAGGTAGGTCCAAAGGTGTAAACGTTCGAAAAAGCTGTAGCAAAACATTCCGCCTCAAGCTGTCCGGAAACGGTAAGGTTTGCTGCTGCCGCAAAAAAATCCTTAGAATAATCAACCTGACCATCCTTTGTCTTGGGCGGATTACCTATATCAAGGGTAGTTACCTTGAACATCTCGCCTGCACCCTCGCAGTCGCTGGCAGTTACGATCGGTGTGTTTACATAAACAAAACCCTTTTCTGCAAAAAAGCGGTGTATCGCCTGGGCGGCACATGAACGCACTCTGAAAACAGCATTGAAAGTATTCGCTCTCGGACGAAGATGTGCTATAGAACGCAAAAATTCAAGCGAATGTTTTTTTGGCTGAAGAGGATAATCCGGTGTTGAAGTACCGCATACCTCAATTGCCGTTGCTTTTATTTCAAAAGGCTGTTTAGCCTCTGGTGTCAATACAAAAGTTCCGGTTATAGAAAGCGACGCACCTGTATTTTGCTTTGTGATTAAATTGTAATTATCTATATTTTGTTCCTCAAAAACAATTTGTACATTCTTGAAGTAAGTTCCGTCATTAAGCTCGATAAAACCAAAAATGTTAGAGCTTCTTATTGAACGGACCCAACCGCCCACCTTAATCTCTTTACCATCATAGTTTTTCAAATCAGAATATAATTCCCTGATGCTTGTTAGTTCTCTTTTTATTGACATAATTATCTAGCCCTTCTCAGTTTGTGTGTATTATTATACAAGATAACATTATATCATTAATTTACATTATTTTCAAGAGAATAATTGTATTTTTGCATACATTAATTATTTTTTCAATACGAAATTAGTTTTATTTTCTACACTTATTGATTTTTCTTATATTTTAATGTAAAATCTAATAAATAAAAAACTCACTGATATGTATTAAACTCAGGTTTAGAAAGGAAATTCAATGAATTTTTTCGATGTTTTTAACGATACAAAACAATATCTTGCAGATAAAAAAGCAATTATTTTTGATATGGACGGCACACTCGTCGACTCTATGGAATTTTGGTATTCAAAAGAACTGTGGGCTATTTCTTCGTCTGAAGAACGCAATAAAATAATTAAGCAGAAATATACCGAAAGTATAATTCCAAAACCGTATGCACTGGAATTATGCATGCAGCTTAAGGAAGCAAAAATACCTTTTTGCATTGCGACCAATACACCTTTTAAAATCGCAGAACCAATGCTTAAAAAGTTCGGTTTTGACAGTATGTATGAATTTTACATAGACTGCGAGGAAATAGGTGTTCCCAAATCCAGTCCGGATATTTATTATATAGCTACCGAGCGTTTAGGATGCAAAGCCCAGGATGTTGTTGTTTTTGAGGACATGCCCCAGAGCGCAAAAACCGCAAAATTGGCCGGGTTTTGTGTTGTTGGTGTTTATGATATTACCAGCAAAGACTATATGCCAGAAATGCGTAAAATGTGCGACGACTATATATATAATTATTCTGGTATAATGAAAAAGAAATAATAATACTAATTCTCTTAAGAAACAGTAAGAAAAATTCTTCAAAAATGTCCTATATATAATTAATGCAGCAAAATTGCCGCTTAATAGAGACTTTTCCTCGAATTTATCATTGTTTCTAATTTTAATTAGTATAAAAAGAGCATATACAAAAACCATTTTGGATTTGTATATGCTCTTCTTTATGTGTTTTTTATTAATCTTATTTTTCCTGAAATTGGTCAATCGTGGTTACTATAGTATGTTCGATCGGAACCCACTCGACCTTTTTGAAAATAGCAGTTATTGAAATCGGTATGTATGTAAGTATAAAAAACGGGAAGGTAAACATATAAATAAGCTTTTTAAAGGTTGAGGTATTTATCTCTCTCCATTCGGTAATTGTTGTTATAAAGCCCACAAAGAACAGCAAAAGATAACCTAGAGCGATAAATTGTCCCAATGAGGTGATACCATCAACAAACATTGTCGACTCATCTTTATTAATAGCACCGTAAATAATTTTTGTAAAATTCAATAAAATGCTTAATACAGTCAGGAATATAGCAGGAAAAATTGTCATCAGCATATCAAAAGAGGAGAAGGAAAAATGACGACTGAAAATATTTTTCACCAGTGATGTACCGTATTTTCCAAGCACTTGATAAAATCCCTTTGACCAACGCAAACGTTGTTTCCATGATTGTGCAAAAGTAATTGGCTGCTCGTCAAAAACACAAGCATCGGCACAATAACCAATCTTACCGCCTTTTACAACCGTATCTATTGAAAATTCAATATCTTCTGTAAGAAGATGGAACGGCCAGCCTTCGTTATCCAAAACAGTCTGTTTGTTAAGGCAAAAGCCTGTCCCCGAAATGGCACAGCTTGTATTAAGACGCATACGAGCATTATTCAAATATTTTGACTCGCGTAAAAACCAGAGTGAATAGCCTGCCGATACCCAGTTGGTTCCGTAATTTTTCGAGTTGCGGTAACTGGTTATAGCTTTATAACCGAGGTTAAAGGTCTTGTTCATCTCAACAATATAATTTTTTTCAACAAGGTTGTCGGCATCGAAAATAATATAGCCGTCACAATCATCATTTTTTTCAATAAGGTCCTTAAAAAGATAATCAAGAGCATAACCTTTGCCTACAAGCTTATCATTAAAACGTTCGTAAACTATTGCACCCTTTTCCGCACATACCTGTGCGGTATTGTCGGTACAGTTGTCTGCGATAATAAAAATTTTTAAAAGTTCCTTTGGATATGTCTGATTATGTAATGAATCAATTAAATGACCGATAACATTTTGTTCGTTTCTTGCGGCAATAATAATGCCAAACTTATTCATTTTAAAGTTCTCGACAGTACGTAGTTTTTCGTTAGAAAACAACATGTAAAAAGTATAGAAAAATTGATATAAATAGCATATCGCAAAAATAAACGCTATACTTTTTTCTATCGGTTGAATTATTTCCATTTAAAAGATCCGTTTCCCCGACAATATTAACCACTGATAATCATATATAATACGATGCCCTTTTGCCGTCGGTGCAATGGCTATAACAAAAATCTGATGTTAAAAGTAACAAAAAATTGCATTTATGTTTGGTTAAGTGTACCACATGACCTATAAAAAGTCAATATACAGTTTGTTTTAGATTATTTTAAGAATATATTAAGCTATTGTTTAAAAACGCTCGAAAAGATTTACGTCGGTAGGTTTAAATATGTTTTTTATTTTTTCCTTATCTGTGTGTATAACTGTTTCAGGCAGATATTCTATACTTTTTTGCTCTGTTTCTCCGAAAAGAAGACGAGAAAGTGAGCATATTGATATTGAGATATCAGGTTTTCCTGTCTTTTTATGAGAGACTTTTACCACACCGTTTCCAAATTTAACATGATAAAAACCGTTGTTTTCTTTTATAAAATCTTCTGTTACCTCGATCACAACACTACCCTCTTCACCTGGAAACGGATAAAGTGAAAGGCACTTTTTAATATCAACTGCCCTTCCCATTGCTCCGTCATACATACCGAAAGATGTGCTTCTGTCACAGTCAATTAAGAGGTCAAGCGGATTGTTTTTGTCAAGAGTTGAAAAGAAAATATCATCAAGCTGCCCCTCAAACATACGCAAAAATCCGATAATTCCGATTAATGCTTCTTTGTCTAACCATACAAGCTCAGAGACATTTAGAGTTCTACCCTCGACTATTCCTGTAGCATATGCTCTGGGTTTACCTCCGTCATACCATATATATGTATATTTTCCAGATTTAAAAGGTGTTTCGTTGAAATATTTTCCGCCCTCTCTGTAAAAGAAAGCGTTAAACTTTTTTCCGAAGTTATTATATAGCTCAAGCAACTCTGGCAGCTGGTCTTTGCTTTGATACAAAACACCCTTGTCGTTTCTGGGAATTACCGCTAACGCAGAAAAAGGAACTTTTATTGTTTTATGCTGCAAAATCCTCTCGAAACCGAATTTACGATAATATCTGAAAGAAAACGGATATAATAAGCTTGTATCCCACTTTTGCATTTTATCGCTGTCGAATATATACTTGAATATTTCTCTAATACAGCCTAAGCGTCTGTATTCTGGAAGAGTAGACACACCCGCAATTCCTGAAGCTGTCATAATATTTCCGTAGTACATGCTCTTATATGTAATAACCGCAACCTGAGCCATAAGTGTTTCATCGTCATCGCAAAACGCACCGATAAAAACCTCATCAATTAAATTCATTTCTTCAGTTTTTGATTTTTCAATATCAGCTTTCATCCCGAATGAAACAGAAAACAGCATATCTCTTTTATATTTTTCGTTATTTCTAAGTTCTCTTATTATCATACTATTGACGCTCTTCTTTCTTTATTATTTTAAAGCTGTTTTTATAAAAATCTATTATGCCTTCTTTTTTTAATTTGGAAAGTTCTCGGGAAAGTGCACTTCGGTCTGTATTCAAATAAGCCGCAAGTCGTTCTCGATTCATTGTTATATTAAAATTAATACCTTTTTGGTTCTTGACCTCGTTGTTTAAAAATGTAAGTATTTTTTCCCTAAGAGTTGACGAAATCAAGCAGTTTACCCTGTCCTGCAGATCGAAAAACTTTTGAGCCAGTTCGGCCGTCAGATTCTTCAGCATTCTTACCCGCAATTCAGCACAATTTCCGTTGGCTTCGACTAAATCGTCAAAACGAAATTTTAGTATTTCTGTTTTCTCGGTCACTTTTACTGTAACAGGACTTTCCTTTTCTGCTGAAACCGCAAGTATATCACCAAAAATACATCCATGTGTAAGTTTGGTATAGATAACTACCTTACCTAACAAATCATATTTTACAGCAATTGCTTGACCGGATAGTATTATAAACACACAATGATTACGGTCACCCTCATGCATTATAATGCTTTCCGCATCATTGATTTTTATTTCAGCTTTAATCAACCGCAAAAGTTCTTGCAGTTCATCCTTTGAAAATCCATTAAATAAAGAAATGTCAGAAATTTTTTCAATTTGTTGCATGTGCAACATCACTCCCGAAAATAATATACTATAATATTATTGAAAAATCAAGTAGGAGGAAAACATTTTATGGATACAAAAAAAACTTTACTTTGGATAACAAGAACAGCGATACTCATTGCGTTACTTGTTGCCTTTCAATGGGTTTTAAATTCGCTCACGGGAAATCAATTTGTTGTAGGTTCAGCAGTTAATTTGGTACTTATAATCGCTGCCACAGTCAGTGGTTTATATTCGGGTTTAACGGTTGCATTAATATCACCTTTTATGGCTTTTTTATTCGGTATCGGCACACCCTTATTCCAGATTGTACCTTTTATAGCACTCGGTAACATTGTAATTGTTCTTATCTGGTTTATTATAGCAAACAAATTGTTTCCTGAAACCAACAAATATGTTAGGTTTTCTATTGCTCTAGTATTAGGTGCTTTGCTCAAGTTTTTGACACTTTATTTAACAATCGTAAAGTTTGCTATTCCGACGCTTCTTAATCTTCCTGAAGCAAAAGTAACAGCAATATCCTTGGCTTTTAGTTGGCCGCAGCTAGTTACAGCTATGATTGGCGGAGTATTGGCTATACTTATTATTCCAATTATAAAAAAAGCGGTTAAATAGATAAAATCCTTATAATTCACAAAAACGACAGCGATTAGCTGCCGTTTTTTGCTGTTTATTCCACTTGCAAACATATTGATTTTAGTGTATAGTAAAATAATACGAATTACAACAAATTAAGGATGGATAGTTTGAAAATAAATTTTCAAACACGGTTTTGTGCCTTTACTACAAAGAGGTGCAGTAATCCGGCTATCGCCGGAACGGCACAATTCCCACTGTCGGCATAAATGCCGAGGAAAGGAATGTATAAAATCATGAAAGCTGTTATAACCGTAACGGGCAAGGATAATGTAGGCATCATAGCTAAAGTTTCTACCTTTTGTTCTCAGTACGAAGCAAATATACTGGATATTTCTCAGACTGTTTTACAGGATTACTTTGCCATGATGATGCTTGTTGATGTAAGCACACTCAGTCTTGAGTTTGGTGCTTTTACCGACAAGCTTGATACACTTGGAAGTGCAAACAATCTAAAGATTCACACCATGCACGAGGATATATTCAATTCCATGCATAGGATATAAAAGGATTATATTAGCGTGAGAAATGTAATAAATAGGGGTACGTTGGCGCGTTCCTCCACGAATTTTACATTACTATTAGTGCCCGGCAGGGCGTGGAGGTTAATATGTTAAATACTAATGATATACTTGAAACAATTGAGATGATTCAAACCGATCATCTTGATATACGAACCATAACTATGGGCATTTCACTGCTTGACTGTGCTTCTGCAAGCGGAAAGACTTTTAGTGACCGCATTTACGACAAGATCACAAGAAAAGCAGAAAATCTTGTCAAAGTCGGTGAAGAGATTGAAAAGCAATACGGTATTCCTATAATAAACAAGCGTATCTCGGTTACACCGATATCGCTTGTTGGCGGTAACCTTAAATATGACGATTTTGTTCTGTCGGCAAAAACGCTTGACAGAGCTGCTGCCGATACTGGTGTAAACTTTATCGGCGGTTTTTCCGCACTTGTACAAAAAGGCTCTACTCCTGCCGAAGACGCACTTATCGAATCTATTCCGGAAGCACTTGCCGAAACAAAAATGGTCTGTTCCTCTGTTAATGTGGCTACCACAAAAGCAGGCATTAACATGGATGCTGTGAAAAAAATGGGACATATAATAAAAAAAGCAGCTTTACTTACCGCCGATAACGATTCCTTCGGCTGTGCGAAGCTGGTTGTTTTTGCAAACGCACCTGATGATAATCCTTTTATGGCCGGTGCTTTTCATGGTGTTGGAGAGGGCGAATGTGTTATAAACGTGGGTGTTTCCGGTCCCGGTGTGGTTAGAAGTGCAATAGCTAAATACAAGGATGCCGATCTTGCAGAAATTTCCGAAATAATTAAAAAAACTGCTTTTAAGATAACCCGTGTCGGACAGCTTGTCGCCAGAGAAGCAAGTAAACGGCTTGGAGTTCCTTTTGGCATTGTCGACTTGTCACTTGCACCTACCCCTGCAATCGGTGATTCGGTTGCCCGAATTCTTGAAGAGATGGGACTTGAATGCTGCGGTGCTTACGGAACAACCGCCGCACTTGCTCTACTTAACGATGCGGTTAAAAAAGGCGGTGTAATGGCATCCTCTCATGTTGGTGGTTTGTCGGGTGCATTTATACCTGTTTCCGAAGACGAAGGTATGATAAACGCTGTCAACAAAGGCTGCCTTACTCTTGAAAAGCTGGAGGCGATGACCGCGGTATGCTCTGTCGGTCTGGATATGATAGCCGTTCCCGGTGATACCGAGGCTGACGTAATTTCCGCTATGATTGCCGATGAAATCGCAATCGGAGTTGTTAATTTCAAGACAACCGCGGTAAGAGTTATCCCTGCTGTCGGCAAAAAGGTGGGCGATATGATTTGCTACGGCGGACTTTGGGGTGAAGCTCCGATTATGAAAATAAATAATTATTCTCCGTCTAAATTCATTAACAGAGGCGGACGTATTCCTGCTCCTATTCAATCATTGAAAAATTAAAGAATTCAAGCCCTAAAAATGTTTTCGGCAGCAAGGGGTTTTCTTTTCCCTGTTGCCGATTTTTGTATAAGGTGAATTATATGTTTTTAAAAAATATGCTTTCGGACAAGCTGTTCTGGAAATCTACACTTCTTATGGCTCTTCCGATAGCATTTCAAAACTTAATATCCAGCTCTTTTTCTTTTGTAGATTTACTTATGATAGGCAGTCTGGGCGATGATACAATCGCCGCTATAGGTTTAGCCGGTCAGATATCCTTTTTACAGAACATTTTTCTGTTCGGTATCTGCTCAGGTGGAATGGTATTCATTTCACAATACTGGGGTGCAGGAAATATCTCAGGTATTAAGCGTACCTATGGAATTATAATGACAAACTGCATTACGGTAGGTTTATTGTTTTTTACGCTATCTTTTTTCGCTCCAAGAATGTGTATGAGCTTTTATACCGATGATAAAGCTGTTATTGAAATAGGTGCAAAATATCTGAAATATGTTTCTTTCTCCTATCTGGGAAGCTCGTTTATCATGGGATTTTCTTATGTTCTAAGAGCAACCGAAAGAGTTTGGATTCCCCTGTTTACCAACATTTTTGCTGTAATTACAAATGTCTTCTTAAACTATGTGTTTATTTTCGGTAAGCTTGGCTTTCCGCAAATGGGTGTAAAGGGTGCTGCAATAGCAACAGTCGCAGCAGCTTTTTTAAATCCAATATTGATACTCTTGTTTTCATATTTTAAAAAATCGATTTTAATTTCACCCATTAAAGAAATTTTCTCGTTTAACTGGATTAGCTTAAAAGGTTATTATTTAATAGCCTTACCTGTATTTTTAAACGAAATGTTTTGGGCATTAGGAATGACAATGTACAATGCGATTTACGGACGTATGGAAAATTACGCTGCGCTGACTATTTCCAAAACAGTCGAAAGTCTTGTCTTTGTATTATTTATAGGTCTTTGTAACGCGTGTGCAGTATTGATAGGTAAATATATAGGTCTGAATAAAATATATGAAGCTAAGGAATATGCAAAGCGTTTTATAATTCTCGTGCCATTTTTAGGCTTGGTTGCAGGTGGTTTGGTCATTTTATTAAGAGGTAATATTCTAAGCTTTTTCTCTACAAGCGAAGCAGTACATAATTTAGCTTATTCACTTTTATTGGTTTTCGGTTTACAGGTTGGTTTAAGAAACATACCCTATATCTGCATAGTCGGAATATTCCGTGCAGGCGGTGATACAAAAACAGGAATGTATTACGACCTTATCTGCCTTTGGTTGATCGGATTACCGATAACTTTTCTTTGCGGTGTTATATTCAAACTTGATTTTATTTTGGTTTATATACTAATGCTGTTCAGCGAGGATATTGTAAAAGCCTTTTTGTGTATTAGGTTTTTTGTAAAAATGAAATGGATAAAGCCTGTTGAGCGAAGAAATGAATAAAAAAAGATCGGGAGCTTTGTAAATAAACAGCTCCCGATTATATATTATAATTTATTACGTCGTATAAATATTATAAGTACCTAAGAAATGACGTTTGATTTTAAGATAATCCAAGGATGTCGGTTTATTCGCTCCACCGATACAAGCAGCTTTAAGCTGTGTTTCAGTAAGTGCAAGAGTGCCTAGGAATGCTCTCTTTATCATCAGGTAATCTTTGGAAGAAATTGTGCCGCTACCATCAACGTCACCTAAAATAACTATAGTATAGGTAATAGAACCAACGTCAACGACAGCACCGGTTCCAACAGTGTCATCATCCTCCAGTATTTTTCCTGTCGAGGATTTTACTGAAATATCACCGTCAAATTCACTTGTAAGAGATAATAAAGTTACTTTATCCGAAAGTCCTAGTAACAAACCACTGTTAATTATTAGTTCACTGCCTGTAACAAGTTCTGCGTCACCACTAGGTAAAACAAGCTTGGGTATAACTTCGCTTTCTAGTACCTCCCCGCATACAGTACATTTTTTTACCTTAAGACCATCCTCGGTATAAGTCGGTTCAAGTGTAACTTCCCATTCTCCGGGCGTATGTCCGTTTTCGCAAGGGTCAACAATCGGCTGCTCATATTTAGTGCTATTTAAAACAGGATATACAAATTCCATTGATGAACCTGATGAGAAAGTACCATCTTCAATATGTGACTGTGAAAAGGTCTTTGTACCAAAGTAAGTTGCAACAGTATCGGCACCTGCAAGGAAATAGTCATATCGAATAATGCTTTGATCATCCCATGTTACATCTATACCATACCACTTGCCGTTTTCCATCTGTACATAGTTCCACATATGTGCTTCAGTTTTGGAACTTGTAACTCCATCACCAATTATTAATGTACAGGGAACATTAAATCTGTCACATAAAAGTTTGAATGCTTCGGCATATCCTTCGCAGACTGCTCTTCCTGTCACTAACGCACCATATGGCTCATGTGCATATACAGCGTTTAAATCATAAACTACAGTGCTGCACAGATAATCATGTATATCTTTTAAAATATCATACCTTGATGTCGAATTGGTTTCAAAAGAAGCAACTTCATTAGTAACAGAATTTACAAAAGTTGAAGTATTTGGTGTGTATTTATCAGCTACCGCTGCGTAAAATAAAATTTGTGTGACTTCCCAGTGCCATTTACCTGAATAAAAGCTTCCCGAATAGTTTACTGAATATGTTGTTGAACCTGCTCCACCGCTTAAATTAAGCCAGAAAATAATCGGGTAGTCTTTTAAAAAAGCGTTAAGTGCCGGTTGTATTATATTCGTAACCTTGTTCATCATTTCATAAGTTTCGGTACTGGTTGGACTATTTGTTTGACTTGTAAAAGTTATCGGAGTAATTAAATCGATTGTGACCGTAGTATCACTCTTTGGCAGTCCTATCAGAACATTATAAGCATTTTTCTGCTCTGCATTTAATTGGTTATAATATGATTCATTATAAACATCAGCAGTGCTTCCGTAATATGTATCAAATCCATCAATCGGAACAGCAATACTACCTTCTGCCGTAATAGGACTTAGTGCTGATATTCCAACTGACATCGCCGAAAAGATCAGACAAAATAAAAGTAAAAATAACAAAATTCTCTTTTTCATTCCAACTACACCTCCAAAAAATATATCGACATATACCTATAAAAATCAAATAAAAATCTTTAACTAAATAATAGCACAATAGTATATTATATTCAATATAAAAATATAAGTACCCAAATTATTCCTGGGTACTTTTTAATATTTATATTCTAGCAGCAATCTCTGTTAAAAACTCAATCGTGTTAACCGACTTTTTATACGGTAGGTCAGACAATATAAACATATCGTTTGTCATAACGCCTTCTTCAATGGTACTTATACATACTTTTTCAAGCCTGTTGGCAAAATCTACCAAGTCGTTCAATCCGTCAAGCTCACCTCTCTTGCGGAGAGCTCCTGTCCATGCAAAAATTGTCGCTACCGAGTTTGTTGAGGTCTGTTCACCCTTCAGGTGTTTATAATAATGACGGGTAACAGTTCCGTGTGCTGCCTCATACTCGTAAATTCCCTCGGGTGAAACCAATACGCTGGTCATAAGTCCGAGCGAACCGAATGCGGTTGCAACCATATCGGACATAACATCGCCGTCGTAATTCTTGCAAGCCCAGATAAATCCGCCTTCAGAACGCATTACTCTGGCTACTACATCGTCAATAAGGGTATAGAAATATTCAATACCGGTTTTTTTAAAGTTCTCTTTATATTCGGCTTCATATATATCTGCAAAAATATCTTTAAAGCGGTGATCGTACACCTTGGAAATGGTATCCTTTGTAGCAAACCATATATCCTGCTTAAGGTCAAGTGCAAAGTTAAAACAAGAACGGGCAAAGCTCTCTATACTCTTGTCAATATTATGTGTTCCTTGTACAATACCTGCTGTTTTAAAATCGTGAATAAGCGTTTTAGTCTGGTTTCCATCCTTGTCGGTAACAAGAATCTCGGCTTTTGCACCGTCCGGCACTCTGACCTCAACGCCCTTGTAAACATCACCATATGCGTGTCTTGCAATCGATATCGGTGCTTTCCAGGCAGGTACATAAGGTGTAATACCTTTTACAACAATAGGTGTGCGGAAAACTGTTCCGTCAAGGATTGCACGGATTGTTCCATTTGGGCTTTTCCACATCTGCTTAAGATTATATTCCTTAACTCTGTCTGTATTTGGTGTGATGGTTGCGCATTTTACAGCAACACCAAGCCTTTTTGTTGCGTTTGCGGAATCTATTGTAATCTGATCGTCTGTTTTATTACGCTTTATAAGACCGAGGTCGTAATATTCCGACTTTAAGTCCACATACGGCAGAATAAGAATGTTCTTTATCTCCTGCCATATTACTCTTGTCATCTCATCGCCGTCCATCTCGACAAGCGGTGTGGTCATATTTATTTTAGTCATTATTAAAACCCTTTCTTTCCTCGGCGGTTTACCGCCGAAAGCGGGAATTGTGCCGTTCCGGCGATAACCGGATTAATGCACCTCTTGCATTAAAGGCACAAAACCGTGTTTGAAAGATTTATCTTTCAAATTTCGACTCCTTCTTGGTATAATTCAACAAACCTCCAGCGACAAGAATTTCACGCTGTCTTTTTGAAAGGTTGATGTTAAGTGTAAACTTCTTTCCTATTGTTTTATCGGTAAGAACTGTTATATCACTGTTTAATATATCATTCTTAATATCTGAAAGACTAAGGTTGTCACCCTGCGAAATACTGTCATAATCGCTCTCATCCGTAAAAGTGAGTGGAATAATTCCAGCATTTATAAGATTCGCTGCATGAATTCTAGCAAAGCTCTTTGCAACAACCGCCTTGACACCGAGATAAAGCGGAACAAGTGCAGCGTGTTCTCTTGAGCTACCCTGACCGTAGTTTGCACCACCGATTACAATACCGCCGTTCTTTTCTTTGGCACGCTCTGCGAATTTCTCATCACATACAGCAAAGCAATATTTTGAAAGGAATGGAATATTTGAACGGTATGGCAGAATCTTTGAGCCGGCAGGCATTATATGGTCAGTTGTAATATTGTCGTCAACCTTTAAAATACACTCTGCGTCAATACTCTCCTCAAGCGGAATACTGTTCGGAAAAGGTTTTATATTCGGACCTCTTACCACTTCCACGTTGTCAGCTTCTTCGGGTGAAGCAGGTGCAGCTATCATATTATCGTTAATAAGGAATTCTTTTGGTAAACATATATCAGGCTCTGTTCCGAATTCTGTCGGGTCGGAAAGAAAACCTGTAATGGCTGAATATGCGGCAAGCTCGGGAGAAACAAGATAAACTCCTGCATCCTTTGTTCCGCTTCTTCCCTCGAAGTTGCGGTTAAAGGTACGCAAGCTGATTCCAGCACTGTTCGGTGACTGTCCCATACCTATACAAGGTCCGCAGGCACATTCAAGTATTCTTGCTCCGCTAGCTATAATATCCGATAGTGCACCGTTTGAGGCAAGCATATTATATACCTGCTTGGAGCCTGGTGCTACCGAAAGACTTACATTCTCTGCAACAGTTTTTCCTTTTAAAATATAAGCAACCTTCATCAAATCAACGTAAGAAGAGTTTGTGCAGGAACCTATACAAACTTGATCTATCTTAATTTTACCAATTTCGGCAGCCGACTTTACGTTATCGGGACTGTGCGGACAAGCAACCATCGGCTTGAGTGTACTTAAATCGATATCGATTATTTCATCATAAACAGCATCTTCGTCCGAGGTGAGTGGTACAAAGTCTTTTTCTCTACCCTGTGCTTTTAGAAATTCTCTTGTTATCTCATCAGATGGAAAAATCGAAGTCGAAGCACCAAGCTCCGCACCCATATTTGTTATGGTTGCTCTTTCGGGAACGGAAAGAGATTTTATCCCCTCTCCACCGTATTCGACAATCTTATTTATACCACCTTTGACGCTCATAATTCTAAGCACCTCAAGGATAACATCCTTTGCCGAAACCCAATCGTTAAGTTTACCTGTAAGGTTGATCTTTGTCATCTTAGGCATATTGATGTAATATGCACCCCCACCCATTGCAACCGCAACGTCCAGTCCGCCTGCACCAAAAGCAAGCATACCGATACCACCGCCTGTGGGAGTATGGCTGTCTGAGCCGATTAAGGTTTTTCCGGGAACACCGAAGCGTTCAAGATGCACCTGATGGCAGATCCCGTTGCCCGGACGAGAAAAATACAATCCGTGCTTTTTTGCTATTGTCTGGATATATCTGTGATCATCAGCATTTTCAAAACCTGATTGCAAGGTGTTGTGGTCTATATACGCAACCGACAACTCGGTCTTTACCCTTGAAATACCCATAGCTTCAAATTCGAGATATGCCATTGTGCCGGTTGCGTCCTGAGTAAGCGTCTGATCTATTTTCATGCCTATTTCACTGCCGGTTGTCATATCACCCGACAGTAAATGGGCTTTTATTATTTTTTGTGCAATTGTGAGACCCAATTGAGATCAATCCTTTCTTTCGCTTATCGGAATATATTTTACTCCTTCAAGGATTGGACGGTATGCAGGACGAATAATCTTCTTGCAGGAAGCAACTTCTTCTATTCGATGAGCACACCACCCTGCCATTCTTGCAACCGCAAAGAGCGGTGTGTACAGCTCCTCTGGGATTCCGAGCATACGGTAAACCAAGCCCGAATACAGGTCGACATTTGCACAAACGGTTGCCTTGTCGCCCTTTGAAGCCCTGAGCACTTCGGGAGAAAGCCTTTCAACCGCATCAAGCAACCTGAAGTCATCCTCAAATCCTTTTTCCTTAACCAGCTTTTTTGCGTTTTCTTTTAGTATTATCGTTCTCGGATCAGAAAGCGTGTAAACAGCATGACCCATTCCATAAATAAGACCGCTGCGATCGCCTTCTTCTTTTCTCATCAGTTTAAAGAGAAATTCTTTTATCTCTTCATCGTCATTGTAATTCTTGACGCTTTTTTTAATGCAGTCGAGCATCTCACAAACTTTAATATTTGCTCCGCCGTGGCGAGGACCTTTTAATGAGCCTATTCCTGCTGCGATTGCCGAATATGTATCGGTTCCCGATGAAGAAAGCACACGACAAGCAAAGGTTGAGTTGTTTCCGCCGCCATGTTCAGCGTGTAAAATCAAGCACTTATCAAGAAGTAATGCTTCTTCTCTGGTGAACTGTCTGTCAAATCGAAGCATTGACAGAATGTTCTCTGCAAATGAAAGATTTAGAAGAGGCTGATGCAAAAATATACTCTGACCGTCATAAACCCTGCGTTTTACCTGATATGCCGCTACCATTATTGAAGGCAATCTTGATATCAGCGAAATTGACTGACGAAGAATATTTTCGACAGAATTATCCTCTGTATTTTCTTCATAGCTGTATAAAGCAAGCACACCTCTTGCAAGTTTGTTCATTATATTTGGAGAAGCTGCCTTCATAATCATGTCCTCGACAAAATCCTTTGGCAGATCTCTGTTAAGTTCAATAGTTTGTATAAAATAATCGAGCTCTTCTTTGGTCGGCAACGAACCGAAAAGTAAAAGCCATGCTGTTTCCTCGAAGCCAAAACGTTCTTCGTTAACGCAGCCATCGATTATGCTTTTGATGTTAATTCCTCTGTAGAAGAGTTCACCTTCACGTGGCACTCTCTCATATTCATCAATTATATAGCCATGAACGTTGCTTATGCGCGTCAAGCCTGCAAGTACACCTGTGCCGTCAGCATTACGTAAACCTCTTTTGACATCAACTCTCTTATAATAATCCTCGTCAAAACTGTTGTTGCTCTTAATTTCCTCAGTCAACTTTTTAAGCTTGTCGACCTTGATATCAATTCTCTCGTTATCCAAAAATATCAGCTCCTTTATTCGCTTTATTTCGCCAAGTATGTAAAATCTTAGCTATAAAATAAAGTATACGGAATTATAACACATAAAAATGCCGTTTGTCAATAGTAAAATGAATTATTTTTATTATAAATTTCATTTTAACGCATTTTAATATGTTTTTAATGCCTTTTTTGTTTCATTTTTGCATTTATGTAATTTAATTTATGCAAATATATTAAAATTAAATTTATTAAAGCGTCTTTTTTATTCTATCTGCCGCAATAAGTGTGTTTTCTCTGCTTCCAAAACCGGTAAGCCTGAAATAACCTTCGCCATTATTTCCAAACCCACTGCCCGGAGTACCTACAATATTGCATTTGCTGATAAAGAAATCAAAAAATTCCCAGCTCTTCATGCCGCCCGGGCATTTGAGCCAGATATAAGGCGAATTTTTTCCGCCGAAGAACTTAATTCCTTTTTCCGCAAAAACCTCGCTGAGAATAACGCAGTTCTGCTTGTAATAATCAATATTTTCCTTAATCTGCTGTCTGCCCTCTGATGTAAATACCGCTTCCGCACCTCTTTGAATTATATAGGGAGTGCCATTGTATTTCGTGGACTGTCTGCGAAGCCAAAGGTCTCCAAGTTTTCTGCCTTCACGGACAAGCTCCTTTGGAACAACTGTATAACCGCAGCGTGTGCCTGTAAAACCTGCTGTCTTCGAGAATGAGCAAAATTCTATTGCACAAGTTTTTGCACCCTCAATTTCAAAAATGGAATGTGGAATCTCTTTGTCGCTTATAAAAGCCTCATACGCAGCATCAAAAAGAATTACCGCACCCTGCTCGTTTGCGTAATCCACCCAAGCCTTTAACCCCGCTTTGTCATAAGCAGCACCTGTGGGATTGTTGGGCGAACATATGTATATTATATCAGCCTTTACACTTTTATCGGGAGCTGGTGTAAAACCATTGCTCTCGTTAGCGTCTGAAAAAATGACCTTTCTGCCTGCCATTATGTTGGTGTCAACATAAACAGGATAAACAGGGTCGGGAACCATAACTATGTTGTCGTCATCAAATATATCAAGTATGTTTCCTAGATCGCTCTTTGCACCGTCGGAAATAAAAATTTCGTCTATTCCTACAATTACGTTATATTCTTTATAATAATCGGATATTGCCTGACGCAAGAATGCGAATCCCTCATATTCACCATAACCCTTAAAGGTTTCCTTAACACCCATTTCTACACTTGCTTTTTCCATTGCATTAACACAAGCAGCAGGTAAAGGCAGAGTAACATCGCCGATACCCATTCTTATGATCGGTGCGGCAGGATTTTTTTCTATAAATTCTTTTGTCTTTTTAGCTATATTAAAAAACAAGTAGCTTTCTTGTAAATTATTAAAATTACTGTTTATTTTCATATATCAATTTCTCCTACAAAAACTTTTTTTGCTTCTCCTGTCATAAAGACGGTTTCGTCGGTGTATTCGATTATTAACTTTCCACCACGAAGAATAACCTCTGTTGCAACATCCTTGTCACAGTGTCCACAAAGAGTTGCCGCAATAACAGTTGCACATGCACCTGTTCCGCATGCCAAGGTCTCACCGCTGCCACGCTCCCATACACGCATTTTTAAATGCGTTCTGTCGATAACCTGTACAAACTCGGTATTTATTCGTTCCGGGAATAACAGGTTGTTCTCAAACAACTCACCCATTAATGGTAAATTCAAGCTGTCAACATCATCTACAAAGACTACACAATGAGGATTTCCCATGCTTACGCAGGTGATTCTGTGCTTTTTTCTACCGATTGCTACCGAACGGTTGATTATGGAATCACCCTCCAACAGAACAGGTATATCCTTGGGATTCAATATCGCTTTACCCATGTCAACCCGGGCTGCTACCGCTTTTCCTTCATTTATAACCATTTTGAGTTTCTTTATGCCGGAAAGTGTTTCGATACTAATCTCATCATTTTTTACTATACCGTTTTCATAAAGATATTTTCCGACACAGCGGATGGCGTTTCCGCACATTTTTCCCTCACTGCCATCAGCATTGAACATACGCATTTTTGCGTCTGCAACCTCAGATGGGCAGATAAGAACAATTCCGTCACCTCCGATAGAAAAGTGACGGTCGGAGAGCTTTATTGCCAGCTCTTCCGGGTTCTCGATAATAATATTCTTATTGAAGCAGTTGAAGTAAATATAATCATTTCCTGCTCCGTGCATTTTTGTAAAAGTCATTTAAATCCTCACATATATTTATATCTTAAAAATTCTTGCTTTATTTTTGATAGCGGAAAAACCGAAGGTTTTTCTATAAAATAAAACTTGTTTTATTTATTTAACTCCTATTGCTGTTTTTCCGCTTGCTTCAAGCAGCAATTCTTTCATTGAATACAAACCCTTTTGCTTTGTTTTTAAAAAAGCTGCCGCACGGAGTCCGCCTTCTGCAAAAAGCTCTCGGCTGGAAGCAGAATGTGAAATGGTTATAACATCATTATTACCGCAGAACATAACCTCATGCTCACCGATAATATTTCCGCCACGGATTGCTTGTATACCTATTTCCTTTTTATCACGCTCGTGACGTTCCTTTGTCCTGTCATAGACATATTCCGAATCGGTGCGAACTTCCTTTATAGCTTCTGCTAACATCAAGGCGGTTCCACTCGGAGCGTCCAGCTTTTTGTTATGATGTTTTTCTATAATCTCTATATCGTAATTTTCACCAAGAACCGAAGCTGCATTTCTGCAAAGGCTTATAAGAAGATTTACACCGAGCGACATATTTCTTGATAAAAATACGGGTACATTCTTTGCTAATTTATTTAAGGAATTTAACTCATCCTCATTATGCCCTGTTGTGGCAACAACAAGCGGAATATGCATTTTTTTTGCATAAGGAATTAACTTTTCTACAGCAGTATGATGTGAAAAATCTAAAATTACATCTGCATGAATTGTAATCTCGTCAATATCAGTTACAATAGGGAATTCCGCATTTGCAGGTATTCTGTCAACTCCTGCGACTATTCTGCAGTCATACATAGCAGCTGCAGCAGCGACAGCTCTCCCCATTCTTCCGGCAGCACCGCATAAAATAATATCGGTCATAATTAACCATCCTTTATTAATTACTTTTATGTTTACTTAATAAGTCCGTGTCTTCGCATATGCCCGAACAACTTTTCGTTATCCTTCTCATCCATTTCGAAGAGTGGAAGTCTCATTTCTATGTCACAAAAGCCCATTTTAGCCATAGCTGTTTTAACAGGAATCGGGTTTACCGACATAAACAAAGAATTAATAAGTTTTAAAAGTTTAAGCTGCATTTCTGCGCTCTTTTTTACTTCTCCATCAATGTAAAGCTTTGTCATTTGTGCTGTTTCTTTCGGCATTATATTCGCAAGCACTGAAATAACACCTATTGCACCGATACTCATCATCGGAATAATATGATCATCATTTCCACTATAAACATCAAGATCATCACCGCATGCTTCCATTAGATCACAAATAAACGAGATATTTCCGCTTGCTTCTTTGGTTGCGGTTATGTATGGATGTTTTGCGAGTTCTTTATAAGCGTCAATCGAAATATTAAGCCCTGTACGCGAAGGTACATTATATAAAATATTAGGTATTCTTGTAGCGTCTGCAATCGCCTCAAAGTGTTTTACAAGTCCTTTTTGCGAAGCTTTGTTGTAATACGGAGTAACTTGAAGCAGAGCATCGACACCTGCATCACAGGCGTGTTTGGATAACTCTATTGCATATGCGGTATCGTTGGAGCCTGTTCCCGCAATTACCGGAACACGATGATCTACCTTTTTAACGGTGTACTCGATAATTTCTCTATGCTCGTCATCGCTCAGCGTTGCCGCCTCTCCTGTTGTACCGCACACGACAATACCGTTGATACCCTGCAAAATTTGATATTCAAGAATGTTGCCATAAGCTTCATAATCAATAACACCGTTTTTGAAGGGGGTGATAATTGCGGTAGCGGCACCTGTAAAAACTCTGGTTTTGTTTGACATGTGATTACTTCCTTCTAGTATATATAAGTTTTAACGGTTAAAAGAAATCTATAGTACCAATATATATTTTAACCTATTATGTATGTTACCATCTATCGATAAAAAAGTCAAATAATTTTATTGTAATTTCTACTTGCATTCAGAATAGTTTAAGGGTATAGTGTTATTTGATAACTATGTTAATTCTAAGTTAAATCCAAGAAAAGGAGCTCCACAATGGCTGTCAAAGAATTCAAGCGATACGAGAGAAAATATCTAATAACTAAGGAGCAGGTAGACATGCTTTTGGAGAGAATCGGTGACAGAATTGTTCCCGACAGCTATTGCAAGGATAATAATAAATATCATATCTATAATATTTATTTCGATACCGAAAATAATGATATTATACGTCATTCGTGTGAAAAACCATATTTTAAGGAAAAGTTAAGGTTCAGAGCTTATAATAATTTCTATGAAACAGGCAACGCTTTTTTAGAGATTAAACGCAAGATCGGTAAAATGGTAATTAAGCGAAGGATCGATATCGGTATAGAAGCATTGAATAACTTCATTTTTAATGGAATTAAACCTAAATGTAAGGATATGCAAAAAGTAAACGAATTTGCTTATTATTTATCATTATACAATCTAAAGCCTGCAGTTTACATAGCTTATGATCGCATTGCTTATAATTTGATAGAAGATCCGCAGGTACGGATAACTTTTGACACAAATATCAGAACACGCCGCGACAGACTATCCTTTAACAGCGGAACAGACGGTGAGGTTTTACTGAACGAGAATTATGCAGTTTTGGAAATTAAATTCCCGTTTTCCACACCATTTTGGCTCTCCAAAGAGCTATCCTCACTCGGTATATTTCCTCACGGTTATTCCAAATACGGCGAGGAATATAAATTGACTTTTAATAAAAGGTTGTTAAGGGAGTCTGTATAATGGATACGATATTCAGTTCAATTTTAAAAGATGACATAACATTCGGTTTTTCACTTATAATGCTCTTATCCTCAATGCTTATGGGTTTTATTGTAAGCATTGTCTATATGAGGACTCATAGAGAAGAAGGCTATATGCCAAGCCTTATTGCAACATTGATAATTCTACCAGCTATTTCCGCCTCAATAATATTACTGGTCGGAAGCAATACAGCACAGGCACTCAGCCTTGCGGGAGCGGCAGCGTTAATAAGGTTCAGAGCAACACTTGGTGACCCAAAAGACCTTGCGTACATATTTTTTACTCTTGCAATCGGTTTAGCTTGCGGTTCGGGATATGTTGGTTATTCCGCGGTATTCACCATTCTAGTCTGTGTTGTAATGATGATTATTGATTTTACAAAATTCGGAAAAAGCAAGCAGAAGAATGTGAAACTTAAAATAACTATTCCGGAAAACCTTAATTATCCTGATGCATTTGATGATATATTCGAAAATTATACTGATAAATATGTGCTAAAAAAAGTAAAAACAACCGAATTTGGCTCGTTGTGTGAGCTTGAATATATGGTTTGCCTTAAAAAGGGTATAATTATAAAGATTTTAGTTGACGAGATTCGCACACGAAACGGAAATCTTGATATAACACTTTTCCTCAACCCGTTTGAGGATAGAGTTTATATTAATCCATAAGTACATTTTAATAGCTTAACTACTCCCATTTCTATAAATGCTTTTCTCCATTTCCAAACAAAGCTGATTCCCTATTGTAATGCTGTCCCCTCAGCATTATTATACTAATTCGAAGAGAATTTGTGTTCCCCCATACGGTTGCCTTTCCCCTAAAAGGCAGCCGACCAAAAACAATGAGCTGTTGCGAAATCTGCAACAGCTCTGCTTTTTATAATATAGTTAATATATTTTAAAGCTTAATTTCAAACGCTTTACGTACTGCTTTAATAACAAGTGGAAGATTTTTCCCAACAAAATCTTCTGGAATGTATGTAATCTTTGTATAATCAAGTCCCGTTAAGGCTGCAGCCCATGTAAGAGCAGCAATATATCTTCCAAGCGGAATGCTTAAATGATATCCGTCACGAGTAAGAACATCTCCAAAATCTTTCCTAGCATATTGTATGGCTATTCCTGCAGGTATAATTATCGATATATCTTCTTTAGTCATTACCTCAGATCGTAAAGCATTCAAAATAGTGTCGTACATCGTCATTTGGTCATTATTGTAATCAGGAAATGCCGTATGAGTGCCGTCAGCCTGATACGCCCATGTATTTAACCAAACTAACTTCAATTCAGGGTTGGTTGTATTATTCTTTACATATTCAATCAAATTTGATAAATACGGCTCATAGGTTTCAGGCTTACCACTCGGACCGCTTCCCTGTTGAAGGGTTATAAAATCCCATTTTTCTTCGCGAATGGCATCAAGACTCTTAAAATCAGGTGTTTCTTTCCAGATTCCATTGTTATTTTTATAGTATATATATCCTGAAATATAATTCTCTGCACAATGCCAGTGCTTTTCTAAAGAGCAACCGGCAATATATAAATTACCCAGTATAATATTTTCTGCACCGAGGTTTTCTGAAATTTGATATAAATATTCCATTCCGTCAGAGCTGAAGCTGTTTCCGACAGATAAAACCTTAAATGATTTTGTCATTATATTTTCTCTCATTTTAATTTTCATTTGTCAAAGGAGTTATAATTCCTGTGTTTGATAAATCAACATTAGTGGAAATTGACCGCAGCCGATTAATTGTATTGTTAAATTCTTCTCCCATAGAGAGCCTTGTATAAATGTCCTGTTGATAACAGGGTATAAAGCTACTTACAAGCTTTCCGTCGCTGGTTATTTTTGCAATTAAAATACCTGTTTCCACACTTTTTTTATTAAACAGGAAGTTACCAAGATTATAGCAAATAACTTTTCCTTTATACGAGTCAATTCCTTGAAGGGTGTGTGCGTGATGACCAATTATAAGGTCTGCTCCGCTGTCAATGTATTCCTTGCCCATTGTAAGCTGAGCAGTTTCCAGCTGAGTAGTCAGTTCGTAGCCCCAATGAACATTTATTATTACAAAATCGCTTTGTGCTTTAGCCTCTTTAATTTCTTTGCAAAACTTTGTTGAATCATATGTGTACATTACTCCTCCGCTCGTTTCGGTAGCTTCAGGTGTAAATATATTTTTTTCTGCCCTTGTAGCTGCTAAAAGCGCAATTTTATAACCGTTTATAATATAATAAACAGGCTTGCCTGCTTCATCAATATTTCTGCCTGCTCCCATCCTTTTGATACCTGCTGCATCAAGTGTATCGAGTGTATCCAAAAACGCATCCTCACCATAATCAAAAACATGGTTGTTTGCGAGTGAAACAACATCAACACCCATCTCATGCCAGATATCTGCTTTTGAGGGGCTTGCTCTGAATGTATAAGTTTTTCCGTTAATAGGACTTCCCCTAAGACTTAATGCAAATTCATTATTGGCAGTCATTATGTCAACCGATTTCATAATATCTATAATTCTATCATCAAGAATGCTTAAAATACCTTTATTTAAATTATTATATTTTCTCATCATACTTGAATTGTCGGCAAACATAACATCACCGACAAAGCCAAACTCAGCTTCGCCGTCATCTGTTTTGCCGAGATTATAAATATTACTCATGTAGTTTTCTGATTTTGGATCAAGGTGTCCTGAATAAGAATCATAAAGAGTATGAAGTCCGAAACCGGTTAAAGAATGAAAGGCATTGTTAATTAACTTTCCATCACTTGCTTCCCCTGCAAGGGTATAAAGAACTTCAATATCGTATTTGTCTGCTAACCAATCAATAAAATCCACAAGTTCTTTTTCACCAAATATCTCGGTAATTTCAGGATTTTTTATCAAATCTTTGGCAAGCATCTGTCGGATAAATTCGTGATTATCGGGTTTTTCATCAATAGTGGGTTCACTAATTTCAGTATGCTGGTTTAAATTTATATTTATTGCAATGCTTGATTCCGGCTTTTTACAAGCACAAAACAAGATCGAAATTATAGTTAAAATAAGTATTAACCTGGTTGTTTTGTTTGAATTCAAGACATTTACTCCTTGCTACAAAAATAAGTCTTTACCAATATACAGGTATAAAAGCGCAACCGAATAATGGATGCGCTTTTTTATATAGTATAATCCTATTTATTTATCTGTCTATAAGCGGTATATACGGTTTCTCCACCGAGATGCTCTTATATGCAGGACGGATAATTTTACCTACATTTATAAGTTCCTCAAGTCGGTGAGCACTCCAACCTGCAATCCTTGCGATGGCAAAAATCGGTGTGTATAATTCTAGCGGCAACCCAAGCATATGATATGCAAATCCACTGTAAAAATCCACGTTAGCACTAACGCCTTTGTAAATATTTCTCTTTTCGGCTATTACAATAGGAGCAAGGGTCTCTACCTTTGAATATAGTCCAAACTCGTCGGTAAGTCCCTTTTCCTCGGAAAGTTTTTCTACAAACGAACGGAATACAATAGCTCTCGGATCGGAAATTGAATAAACCGCATGTCCCATACCGTATATGAGTCCTGATTTATCAAAGCATTTTTTATCAAGTAAATCAGCCAGATATACCGATATCTCCTCGTCATCGTTCCAATCCTTAACAACGCTTTTCATATCCTCAAACATCTGAACAACCTTGATATTAGCACCACCGTGACGTGGACCTTTTAACGAGCCGAGTGCTGCCGCGATTACAGAATAAGTATCTGTTCCTGACGAGGTAACAACATGAGTTGTAAAGGTGGAATTGTTACCACCGCCATGCTCAGCATGAAGCATAAGCGCAAGGTCAAGCACTCTTGCTTCAAGGCCAGTATAGTTACCTGTTGAGCGAAGAAGATGCAGTATATTTTCTGCTGTTGACAAATTCTCTTCAGGAGAATGAATAAACAAGCTCTTTCCGTTGAAGTAGTGCTGATAGGCATTATATCCGTAAACGGAAATCAACGGAAATGCTGCAATAAGCTGCAGACACTGACGTAATACATTCTCCGGAGTTATATCGTTTGCGTTTTGGTCGTAAGCATATAATGTCAGGACACCTCTAGAAAGTGTGTTCATCATATCCGTGCTGGGTGCTTTCATGATAATATCACGAACAAAGCTTTGAGGAAGCGAACGATAGCTTGAGAGCAGTTCGGTAAATTTTTTTAATTTATGTTTATTGGGCAGCTCTCCGAAAAGCAGAAGGTAGGTTACTTCCTCAAAACCGAAGCGGTTCTCGTTGCTGCACCCGTTCACAAGGTCAATTATATTAATTCCGCGGTAAAAAAGTTCGCCGTCAATTGGCTTTGAAACACCGTCTTCCTCTTTATATGAACGAATCTCTGAGATGTCGGTTAACCCCGCAAGCACGCCTTTACCGTTGATATCCCTCAAGCCTCTTTTTACATCATATTTTGTGTAAAGAGTACTGTCTATCCCCGTATTCATCTTACACAATTCGGTAAGCTTACTTATCTCGGGTGTTATTGTCGAATAATTTACTGCTTTATTCATTTATCCCATCCTTTCCGATATGGCTCGAACTAGACCGAACCATGCAAAACAAAGAAAACCGGAATTAAAAATTTACAATCCCGTTTTTTACATACTTAATGTGTTTCGTAAACACCTATTATATATTTATAATACCAAAAACAGAACGGTTTGTAAACCTATTTTTTAA